>CAYRJP010000155.1:0-2959 GCA_964424425.1 uncultured Bacteroidales bacterium
ACGGCTCCGCTTACGCCTACAATCGCTATGTTCATAGTTTTTATTGATTATTATCATTATATAAACCGACAAATATTTCTATTTTATCTTTTTAAAACCGGCTTTTTTTTAATATTTTGACAAAAATAACACCTTTATATTATTTCTTAACATAGGTTATGAGAAAATTCACAATTTTATTGGTTTTTGCACTTTTTTCTGTCAATACGTTAGTTGGTCAGATTGTTAAATTTAATTTTAATACCAACCCGTATTTAAGCGTTTCGGTTGCAAACACAAACTTATCGGTTTCCGATGTTGCCTTGTCGTCGGGCACAATAAGCACCAATGTAACCACAGGCACTTACTTTACCGATGAACCTTATATTGAAGAGTCGGGTGGTTGGACAGCCACCGGTGTGCACAGTGCCAAATATTTTTTTATTACTATAAATGCCTTGTCGGGATATAAATTCAGCATTTCAAATATATCTTTCGATGCTTACGCAACGTCGGCAGGTCCTGCGGCAGTGAGCATTCTTATAAACAGCGACTCTGTTTTTACTTTTGATATACCCGATTCCGACATACGAAATATTTCAAAAAACATTACCCAATACAACGATTTAACATCGGTAACAATAAAAATAGCGGGTTGGGACAACGGTTCGCGAACATCATCGGGCGGAGGTGCATTCCGACTCGACAATCTTACCATTGACGGCACTGTGGAGCAAATACCGCAAAACGACAGTTCATCGGTAATTTTTGCAAGCAATTTTGCTTGTCCACAAAATATTTCATCGCTGATAAACAGTCCCCAAACCGTTCAGGTATTTGAATTTTGCATTGCCGATTCCGCTTCGGGCGACAGTAAAAACACTATTATTGACAGCATTGTTGTAAAACAAACCGCTTTTAACACAATAGATAATTGGACTCAGGCTATTGATACTGTTTTTATTACTTCAACCGCTTTTTTAGATACTATTGCAGGGATAATCAGCGAAAACAGACTGATTTTTAATACGATAGGAAAATTTACCGTTTACGAAGGTGTTGCCAATGCCGATACTTGCAAAATATTCTTATCGCTAAAAAACAGCCTTCAAGATATTGATAATAAACGCTTTGGTTTTAAAATTGATTCCACATCCGTGTTTTACAATTCGGAAGGTTCAAAAACAGGATACGGAAATGTAATATCGGAACAAAACAGCCTTACCGTGAGAGTTGTTGCAACAAAATTGCAAGCATCGCTAAGTGAAAACCACCTATGGAAAGATTCGGCGGTAAATATTATTGCGAATGCCGTAGAT
Source organism: uncultured Bacteroidales bacterium (assembly GCA_964424425.1). Classification (GTDB taxonomy): domain Bacteria; phylum Bacteroidota; class Bacteroidia; order Bacteroidales; family SZUA-534; genus GH45. The sequence continues at coordinate 1,299 of CAYRJP010000155.1, forward strand.
TTAAACGGTAATACCGACACCGACGAAACGGGAACAATAACATTACAACTACTCTCAGGCAACGGCAATTTACTGCCAGAAAGTTCACTGTCGGGCAATTTCGTAAACGGAAGTTTTACTTTTAATAACATTCGATTTTCGGGAGCAGATACAGCTTCTATTAAAATAGTATCGCAAAATACCGAAGATTACACTTTTGAAAATCTGCTTTTTTACGATTACTGTTTTGCCGATAATTTTGAAAACAACAATCTGCAAAAATGGACAAACACCGACGATTGGACTGTGACAGCCATAAATCCGCTTGACGGAAACTATTCGTTAAAACATAATTTATCCGACGTATCGGGAATAAGTTACACATCGTCAAAATTTGACAATACGGGTTTTAACACAGGCAAAACAGTTTGGCAATTTACATTGAAAAACGGTAATTTCGATCCTTCGTCAACCAATAAGTTTTGGTATTTTCTAATGGCTTCGGACAGCAATCTTACACACGAAAATATTTGCGGATATGTAGCGGGAGTTAATTTTTCGGGCAGTAACGACACACTTTCGCTGTGGCGGATTGACACAACAGGAAACAAAACTTTGCTTATAAAATCGGATTTTAATTGGAATGCCGAAAATAATATTTCCGTAAAGGTGATAAGAGATGCTTCGGGAAAGTGGGATTTAGCTTATTCAACCGATAATGAAAATTTTGTTTTTTCAAATAAAATAACCGACACCACATACAACAATTTACAATTTCACGGTATTGTATTTAAATTTTCAACAACAAGAGCCGGACAATTGTGGTGCGACAATATTTTTACGGGCAAACTAAACACACCGCCTGTTTTACTGAAAGCCGAAGGAATTTCCGACAGTTTGATTTTATTACAATTTTCGGAACCGCTTTTGCAAACGCAAGCAAGCAATATTGCAAACTACCGTATTGAATCGGCAAGCGATAATTCGGTGACAATTACCGGTGTTAGCTTTAACGGCAATTTTCCCGAAAGGGTAATTTTAAAAGTAAACCGCTTAAAAACAGCTAAATACACAATTTACGCCGATAATATAAGCGATTTGCAAAATGAAACCGCACCCGAAAGCAATATTACTTTTAATTATACGGTTCCTGCCAAATTGCACGATATTGTTTTTACCGAAATAATGTTTGACCCCTACCCAGCTGTAAAACTGCCCGAAACCGATTATTTTGAAATTTACAACAGAAGCGAAAATCCAGTAAATCTTAAAGGTTGGAAAATTGATATTGGCGGAGTTACTAAAACTTTTCCCGATACAGTTATTGAAACGGGTGAATATATTACCGTTACGGCGGAAAGTTACAGCGATGATTTTTCGCAATACGGAAAAACAGTAGGTATAATCAGTTCTTCGTCGCTTACCAATTCGGGTAAAATGCTGAAACTTATTTCAACCGCAGGAGCGATTATCGACAGTATAAACTATTCGCAAGATTGGATAACCGACGAAAATAAACAAGACGGCGGCTGGGCAATAGAGCGAATTGACGTTGATAATCTTTGCGGAACACTGAGCAATTGGACTGTTTCTATTGACGAAAAAGGCGGAACACCGTGTAACGAAAATTCTGTTGCAACCGAAAATATTGATACTAAACTGCCTGAAATCAAAAGAGTAAA
>CAYRJP010000155.1:3059-5639 GCA_964424425.1 uncultured Bacteroidales bacterium
GTTTGTAAATTCACAAATTGAAATTGACACTATTTATTTTGCCGACAATTTGAATATGTCGGTTAAACTTTCGTTGAAAACAGCTATGCAACCCGACAACAGCTATTCTGTGTCAATTAAAAATATATCTGACCTGTGTGGAAATATTTTGCCCGACACAACAATAAATTTCAGTTTCAACAATATTTATGAAAATGATATTGTAATTACCGAAATAATGGCAGACCCTTCGCCTGCCGTTGATTTGCCTGAACAAGAGTATATTGAGATTTACAACAGAAGCAACAAAACGATAAACCTTGAGGGGTGGCATTTGGCAGTAAACGGCAGTAAGGGCACTTTTCCGTATTTTAAACTAAAACCCGATAAATATTTGTTGTTGGTTTCAAATTCGGCATTTGAAGATTTTGATTTTACGGAAAATAAGATTGCTTTGCAAAATTTCAGGTCGCTCCCCAATACAAGCGGCACTTTACAGCTGCTTGACAATAACGACAACGAAATAAACCGTGTTGATTACAATGAAAAATGGTATCACGACAGTGAAAAAGACAACGGCGGTTGGTCGCTGGAAATTATTGACCCCGACAATCAATGCGGAAAAATTAACAATTGGACTGCATCGGTAAATTCAAACGGCGGAACTCCCGCCTATGAAAATTCGGTTTTTGCCGAAAATATTGACAACACAAAACCTTTTGTTTCAAACTTTCTGTATGCGGGCGATTCTTCGTTGCTTATTGTTTTTTCGGAACTAATTGACACAGCAACAGTTTCAAATTTTACCGTTAATAACACAACAAACCCGCAAAAAATTATTTTTGACACGAAAGATGCTACAAAAATCAGACTTGACTTTAACGATGCGTTTGTTTCAAAAACCGATTATCAACTGAAAATAAGCGGAATAAGTGATTTCTGTGGTAACGCAATTAACGATACAGTGTTGAATTTTACTTTTTACACACCCGCTTTTTACGAAATAATTATAAACGAAATAATGGCTAATCCTGTTCCTTCGGCAGGGTTGCCCGAAGTTGAGTATATTGAACTTTATAACCGTTCGTGTTTTGAAATTCGTGCTTACAATATGCAAATTGCAATATCAAAATCGGTTCGAAGTATTGAACAACTTATTATTCCCGCCAAGGGATATGTAATTTTATGCAATGCCGATTACATCAACTCTTTTGATAAAGATATTACCGTTTGCGGAATTGAAAATATGCCGTCGCTTTCGCAAAACGGCGATATTAAAATTATTGATAATTCAGGCAAATTAATTTGCAGAACCCAATATTATTCATCGTGGATTGACGACGATTTTAAAGCCGACGGCGGATACAGCTTGGAACGTATCGACTTTAAAAATCCCGACGACAGTAAAGATAATTGGCAAGCATCAAACAACAGCAATGGCGGAACTCCGGGGTTTGAAAACTCTGTTTACAAACAAAATCCCGATGAGATACCCCCGAATGCAACAACCGTTTTTCCGGTAAACGATACTATTATAGGACTCGGTTTCAGTGAACCTGTGAGTTTTGAAAATATTCACGGTCAACCGGTTGAAATTGAAGATGAACCTTTGATGATAAGTTCGTATTATTTTAAAGATTACGATTTTACAACCGTTTACCTGACATTAAAGCAATCCCTTAAAAGCGGTGTTGAATATACTTTCCGGGTTAACGATTCGGTAATAGATTTATCGGGAAATTTAATTTTAAAGAGAGAGATAAAATACTCTGTCCCCGTTACTGCATCGCCCAACGATGTGATAATAAACGAAATTATGTTTAATCCGCTTGACGGTGGTGTTGATTTTGTTGAAATTTACAATAAATCTGCTTTTCCTGTTAACTTAAAGCAGTTTTTACTTGCCAATTACGACAACGACGGTAATATAAAAAATGTGGAACGTGTTTCACAAAACGGGGCGATACTGTTTCCTGAAAATTATCTTATTCTTTCGGAAAACGGTGCTATCGTAAAAAAACAGTATAGAACCGAAAACCCTGATGCATTTTACGATGTGGAAGATTTACCGCCCTTGGCTTCGTCAAACGGTTCGGTAGTATTGCTCGATACTTCGGGAACTGTTATTGATTATATGTATTACTCCGACGATATGCACTTTAAACTGTTGCAAAATACCAAAGGTGTAAGTTTAGAGCGTATAAATTACAATGTTTCATCGCTTGAAAAGTCGAACTGGCATTCGGCAGCCGAAGCAGCAGGTTGGGCTACTCCGGGGTATAAAAACTCAATGTTTACCGAAAAAGCAAATGTTTCTTCCGAATTCAGCATTAGCCCCGATGTATTTTCGCCCGACAACGACGGCTACGACGATGTTTTGTATATAAATTATAAGTTTGATATGCCAGGTAAAGTTGCAAATATTATAGTTTTTGATATAAAAGGACGAAAAATAAAAACCATTGCCGAAAATGAACTGTTAGCAGTGGAAGGCACATTTTCGTGGGACGGGCTAAACGACAATAATAGACTGATGCCGATAGGAATTTATATTATCTATTTTGAGATTTACGATTTAGACGGAAATATAAGTAAATACAA
>CAYRJP010000156.1:0-3586 GCA_964424425.1 uncultured Bacteroidales bacterium
TGTTTTACTATCATTAACAATCCTAAAATAATAAGAATAACAGGTAACGACAGATGTCGTATTTGAATAGGAATTTCAAACATCTGCGGAAGCAGAAAAAACAATCCTATTATTATTAGTATAATACCGGGGAAAATATCGCGACTTTTGATAATGCTCACAAGTCCTATTAATATTAAAAACGATTGCCAACTAATTATATAGGTCATCAGATATTCAGGAATAACTTCGAGTCTGTTTAACAAAAGAAATGTTCCTAACAGTAATAAAAATATTCCCCAAAAAGATCTTCTATCATTTTTAATATTAGAAGAATCGTGTTCAGTTTTGTTATAATACATAATAGTTTAATATTATTTTCAAGCTCAAAATTATATTTTTGTATGTCTTTTGACAAACTTCAATCGGTAAAAGCATATAATAATTCGGTAAAATAAAATTTCGGTTTTATCAAAATAGTCGTATAAACAGCCTTTTATTGGTTTGTAATTTATATTTTTATAAAATGATTATAAAAAAAGTTAATCAAATAATCGTTTAATGAAAAGAGAACAATATTTTATACTGTTACTGTTGATATTAAGCAGTGTATCGTCATTTTCGCAGGAGGCATATTCATTATATCAGAATGATATGTTCAGATATTATGACAGATATGTTTATAATTCCGATTACAGATTTCATACTTCGGTAAAACCATTTATAAATCGTCAGGTTGATTCAATAGTTTCGCTTGATACACTTTATTATATACCTGTAAATACTTTGGCAGCCGATATTTTGTTTAATCGCAGTTTGATAAAATATTCAAAAAAAGATTTTTCGTTTACAATAGATCCGTTTATAAATTTTGAGATGGGGCAAGACCCCGATAAAAATGATAACAGTTGGATAAGCACTCGCGGATTTTTAATAAACGGTTCGTTGGGTAAGAAATTTTCTTTTTCAACACTGTTTTCTGAGAATCAGTCTGATTTTCAAGATTACAGGCGTAATATTGTTGATTCTTTGGGGAGAGTAATTCCCGGACAAGGAATAGCTCGCGGATATAAAGAAACAGGGTTTGATTATGCTTTTTCGGAGGCATATTTTTCGTATGCGGCAGGCAAACATTTTATGTTTCAGCTGGGGCACGGGCGTAATTTTATTGGTGACGGTTATCGCTCACTTTTACTTTCAGACAATCCTTTTTTATATCCTTATTTCAAAATTACAGCCGATGTATGGAATATTAAATATATGATTATTTGGATGCAATTTCAAGATTTGATAAACAAGCATCCTTACGGAACTCCACACGATAAAAAATGGGGAGCATTTCACTATCTTGATTGGAGTGTTACCAAATGGTTGAATATAGGTTTTTTTGAAGCTATTGTATGGCAAAATGCCGATAGCACAGGTTACAGAGGGTTTGATATTAATTATGCTAATCCCGTTATATTTTTTCATCCGATAAATTTTTCGATGGGATCGCCCGATAATGTGCTGTTGGGATTTAACGGCAAATTAACGTTATTTAAAAAACAGGTGTTTTACGGGCAGTTAATCATTGATGAGTTTAGGTTGAGTGAAATAAAAAAATTTAAAGACGGTTGGTGGGGTAACAAATTTGCTTTTCAGATGGGATACAAAACGTATGATATTTTTAAAATAAAACATCTTGATATTCAAACAGAGTTTAATTATGTGCGACCGTATATGTATTCACATCAAAGTTCGTTAACAAATTACGGTCATTTTAATGCTCCGCTGGGGCATCCGCAAGGAGCAAATTTTTGGGAATCGGTATCGTTTTTACGATATAATTACAAGCGTTTGTTTTTTGAAGCTCGTTATTCGTTTACAATGCACGGGAGTGATACAGCGGGATTAAATTACGGCAACAATATATTCTTACCTTACGATACTTTTGCAAAAGAGTATGGAAACTATATGGGACAGGCTATTCCGGTAGATTTACAATATTTTACATTAAAATTATCCTTTTTAGTAAATCCGCGATATAATCTTAATGTGTATCTGAATTATACCAATCGTAAAGAAACATCAGACAAGGTTAACAGGAATCAAAACTTAATAACATTCGGCATAAGAACATCATTGCATAATTTTTATTATGACTATTAGTTCTTTTACTTTTTATCTTTAAATCCTACCAATATTGATACACAGCCGCTGTCGTCGGAATTATTGTCTGAAACAGGAATACTGACTTCAACAGTAAGTTGTTGAGTAACTTTGGCATGAAAATCCCAATGGTCAGTCATATCGTGGTCGGCATTGGTAAAAATTTCGTTACCACTCATATCTTTCAAAGTAAAAGTGATATTTTTTAATGTTTCTTCGCCGCAAACAACAATACGGTAATCTTGTCCGCTGTAAAAAGTCATCATCAATTCGGCAATATCACCTTCTTTTAACACTGCACTATTAACCTGACCATTATAAATATAAGGGCTTAGCTTAGGTTTACATACTTGTTTGGTAAAGGATTTACATTGCCCGAAAATATTTGTTTGCAAGCTAAAAATAAAACCTGAAAGGATTATAATTTTAAATATTGTTTTCATTGTTGATTATTTTAATGCTATAAATATAATAATTAACTGATAATTATGCCACGAATTTTAACAATCAAATTGTTTATTTCGTCCAACTGTTTTTGACTTATATCAATATTTGAAGTATTATTAATTGTTGTCACCTTAGTTTCGTTGTCTGTTACCACCACGGGAATATCGTAAGATATTTTAACATCTTTATAAACAGTATTAAGTTGATTAAACAGGGGCATTAGTTCGGCAATAGCAGGATTGTCAGAATAATCTTTTATTAATTTCATAATATTCTCAATAGAATATTTTTGTTCGGCAATATTATGGTTAAGTTTATTTTTACTGTTTTTGCTTTTGTTTATTTCGGTTGCAAAATACATTCCTTCAACCCAGCCGCCCAATAAAATAAAAGTAGCTGTTAAATCTCTGTCGTTTTCTTTCAGATAACCGTCGGCACTGGCATAGGTATCAGCAATAATTTGAAATATAGAGTCGCTGTTTTCGATGCTTTCTTCTATACGGTTAATTGTTTTTTCGCCTTCTTCTTCGGGAATTTGAAGTTTATCGCTTATTTTTTTTATTGCAGCCAAATAGTTAATCGACTCTTGCAGCTGGTCGTAAACTCTGCAATAACATAAATCAGCTCCGTAAATACCAAAATTTAACGCAAGTTTCGATGACGACTCGTAATTATTAACTTTATCAATGCTGTTTAATAAACTCGGGTCGTATTCGCTTTTTGATGCCAATATTACTTGGGTTAGCTCAATAGGGGAAGGCAAATTAAAAAATACTTTTTTTACGGTTTGCTCTTTATCCGATTTTTCATTGGAAACATTAATATCTCCAAGCTTTGAATTTATATCGGAACTTTTATTACCGCTGTTGCATCCGGTAAAATAAACCGATAACAATATTAAAAAATAGATTAAATACTGTTTCATATATATATGGTTTAATAATATCTATTTAACAAAATTTATTCAAATTTAATGAAATATACGATTTTTCAATAATTTTTCAATAAT
>CAYRJP010000156.1:3686-5638 GCA_964424425.1 uncultured Bacteroidales bacterium
ATTTTTCAATAATTTTTCAATAATCTTTTACACTATTTCTGTAATCAATTTTATTATCGTTATCGTGGTTTTGATAAAAATACACTTTTATTTTTACAATATTCATTTTAAAATCATAATTATTTATCTCAATACGATTTACTTTTATTCCTAGTTTATTCTCAATATCTTCAATAAGCAAGTTGTGATTTTGTGGTTTCACTAAATCTATATTATTATATAAAATTGTAGTATAGCACTCTTTTTTATAGTATTTTATTTTTTCAATAAAATAGGTGGCAGCAATTATTACAAAATTTGTTAATATCAATTCGGCATAGCTTACTTTTTTGTTTGACAATGCATTAACAATTGAAATGCCGATTACAATAAACAGATATGTCATCTCTTTTATTGAGATTGTTGTGGTGCGATATCTGATTATCCCGAATACGGCAAAAAGTCCCAGTGCAAAGCCGAGTTGTATTTTTACATTTTCAAGTAAAAATGTAAGTAAAAATACAACCAATCCTATCATTAAAAATGTAAAAAGATAGTCTTGATGCCTGTTGCGGGGATAATAAATATATCTTACAATAATAAAAGTTACTGCAAAATTAAATACTAATCGCATTATTAATTCTGCAAAATCTTTAATATCAATCAGGTCTATTCCAAAAAGTTCGGGCATTACAGTTAAAATTAATATTCGGTTTGTTATTCGTTATTATACATAATTCAAAAAAACATTCTAAAATAATAAAACTTTTAATATTATTAATATATTCGTTTATTATATAAAAATTTAAGTATATGAAAAGGTATAAATTATTTGCAATATTATTGTTGGTGACAATCGGCGGATATAGTGCCGCATCAGGTAAAAAAAAGAAAAAAGAGAAAACAAAATATGTGCTTATTGAAACTCCTTACGGAGATATGAAAGTGAAACTGTATAATCAAACTCCTTTGCACAGAGATAATTTTATAAAATTGGTAAACGAAGATTTTTACGACAGTTTATTGTTTCACAGAGTAATAAAAAACTTTATGATTCAAGGCGGCGACCCCGATTCAAAAGGAGCTGCTTCGGGAGTAATGCTTGGCAACGGTGGTCCGGGATACGAAATTGATGCCGAATTTGTTTCCGAATTGTTTCACAAAAAAGGTGCTATTGCTGCTGCTCGTGAAGGTGATAATGTAAATCCCGAAAAAAAATCATCGGGAAGTCAGTTTTATATTGTGCAAGGGAAAGTATTTTCGCTTGACGACTTAGCTAAAATGGAAGAACAAATAAATTTACCTCGCAAGCAAAAATATTTCGATAAATTTATAAACAATCCCGATAATGCGAATGTTAAATCTCGCCTCGACTCTTTAAACAGAGTTAAAGATTATAAAACTTTAAATGCAGAAGTAGAAACAATTGTAAAAAATATTGAAACACAAATGGACAGTCAAGGTTTATTGTTTCATTATTCCGACGAACAGAAAAAAGTATATACAACAATAGGCGGAACACCACATCTCGACCAAAATTACACTGTGTTTGGCGAAGTGGTTGAAGGATTGAATGTTATTGACAGTATTGCATCTGTGCAAACCGATAAGAACGACCGCCCCGTTGTTGATGTAATAATGAAAATGAAAGTTGTAAGAAAATAATTTCTTACAACTTCTCTTCGATACTTTTTATTTTATTTTGGAGCATATTTTGTGCTCCTTTTTTTATATCAAGTTTTATCGACGAATACACACGGTTGCTATTTTCTTCTAAAATTGCCGCTGCTTTTTCTACTACTTTAAGAGCCTCAGCCGTTGTGGGAGTTTCCACCAAAGTTCCCATAGCGGTAAGCTGGTGCGGATAACCGCTCTCTTTAATCATTTTTATCACTTTGCTTACATCGCTGCTTACGCTTATTCCCTTGTCGGTAGGGAAAATTGCAAATTCCATTAATACTGCCATATTGTTA
>CAYRJP010000157.1:0-5632 GCA_964424425.1 uncultured Bacteroidales bacterium
ATATTCTTTTCCGATGATGAGAGCCGACTTTTTATGGGAACAGCAAAAAAACCGATTACCGAACCCGAAGATACTTTGCTTGATGAAGAAAAACCTAAACTTGATGTTTGGAGTTGGACTGATGTTGAGTTGCAACCTATGCAACTTTTAAATCTGAAAAAAGAGAAAAAACGCACTTACACGGCAGTTTATTTAATTAAAGACAAAAAATTCAATCAACTTGGTGATACTGTCATTCGAAATATACAACTCCGAAATAAAAATAACGGCGATTGGGCTTTGGGTTCTACCGATATGCCTTACAAAAGAGCATCGTCGTGGAATGCCCGCTGGCTAAGCGATTACTATTTGATAAATGTAAAAACAGGCGATAAAAAACAGATACTTAAAGGCAAAAGTCAGGCTTACATTTCCCCGAAAGGGAAATACACCGTATGGTATGAATTAACCGACAGTAGTTTTTATTCGCTAAACAACAAAACAGGCAAAACAGTGTCACTTACAAAAAAACTTCCCGTTTTGTTTTGCAATGAAGAAAACGACATGCCTACCGACCCGCAACCATACGGAATGACCGGCTGGGCTGACGATGATAAGTATGTTTTTATAAACGACAGATATGATATTTGGAAGATTGACCTGTCGGAAAAAGAAAACCCTGTAAACATTACCAACGGCTACGGACGCAAAAACAAAATAGATTTTGATTATATAAAGTTAGATAAGGAGTTAGTTTATATTCCTACCGACAAAAAAGTATTGCTGATAGGCACAAGTCAAGAAAATTACAGTAGCGGATATTACAATACCGTATTCGACAAACCGCAAAATCCCGTTAATTTGATACACGGAAAACAAAAACTTACCTATTCGGTGCAAAAAGCAAAAAAAGCCGATGCGATAATTTGGTCGTCGCAAACAGTAAAAGATTATCCCGAAATTAAACTGAGTAAACTTGATTTTAAAAATGCAAAAACAGTATCGAAAGCCAATCCGCAACAGCAAAATTTCAACTGGGCAACAGTGGAATTTGTGCAGTGGAAATCGTTTAACGGAGATACTCTGAAAGGATTGCTTTATAAACCCGAAAATTTTGATGCAACAAAAAAATATCCCGTTATGGTATATTTTTACGAAAAAAGTTCGCAAAATATTTACCGCCATTACACACCTTATCCAAGTCACTCTATTATTAACAAAACATTTTACGCAAGTAACGGCTATTTGGTATTTGTGCCCGACATTACATACAAAACGGGTTATCCCGGGCAAAGTGCTTACGATGCCATTGTCAGCGGAGTAGCTTATTTAATAAATACTTTTGATTTTGTAAATGCCGATAAAATTGCACTACAAGGACAAAGTTGGGGAGGTTATCAAACTGCTTATTTGATAACACAAACCGATATGTTTGCGGCAGCAATGGCAGGAGCACCGGTAAGTAATATGACAAGTGCTTACGGCGGTATTCGTTGGGGAAGCGGCATGAGCCGTATGTTTCAATACGAACACACACAAAGCCGCATTGGTGGAACTCTCTGGAACAGAACAATGCAATATATTGAAAACAGTCCGGTGTTTTTTGCTCCAAAGGTAAACACTCCGCTTTTAATTATGCACAACGACCACGACGGAGCTGTGCCGTGGTATCAAGGAATTGAATATTTTGTTGCTTTACGCAGATTGAATAAACCTGTATGGATGCTTAATTACAACGGCATGCAACACAATATTGAGCATAAATATTGGGCTAACCGTATGGATTTAAGCAAGCGAATGTTCGGGTTCTTTAATCATTATCTGAAAGATGAACCTGCTCCCGAATGGATGATAAAAGGTATTCCTGCCATAGAGAAAGGGAAAAAATTGGGGTATTAACTTATTCATCAACCTTAAATTCGCAAAAACACAAGACAAGTTTTACTGATTTAATACTTAAGTCTAATTTTTTTCCGAAAGGAATACCAAGATTTGAATTATTAGTGTATTTTTGTAGCTTGTTTAATACTAAAATTTTATAGTAGTGTCAACAACAAGATACATATTTGTTACCGGAGGAGTAACATCATCATTAGGAAAAGGTATAATCTCGGCTTCGCTGGCTAAACTGTTGCAAGCAAGAGGTTTTAAAGTTACCATTCAAAAGTTAGACCCTTATTTGAATGTAGATCCGGGAACACTCAACCCTTATGAACACGGAGAATGTTTTGTAACAAACGACGGAGCTGAAACCGACTTAGACTTAGGACATTACGAGCGTTTCTTAAATATCCCGACATCGCAATCAAATAATGTTACCACCGGAAGAATTTACAAATCGGTTATCGAAAAAGAGAGAAAAGGTGATTTTCTCGGAAAAACCGTTCAAGTAATTCCTCATATTACCGATGAAATAAAACGCAGAATAAAACTCCTTGGAACAAAATATAAATACGATATTGTTATTACCGAAATAGGCGGAACTGTTGGAGATATAGAGTCACTGCCTTATATTGAAACGGTAAGACAACTAAAATGGGAACTCGGAAAAAATGCTTTAGTTGTTCATCTTACCCTTGTACCCTACCTCAATGCATCGGGAGAGTTAAAAACCAAACCTACACAACATTCGGTAAAACTATTGCTCGAAGCAGGAGTTCAACCCGATGTGCTTGTATTACGAACCGAACGCGAATTATCGGAAGATATAAGAGCAAAAGTTGCACTATTCTGTAATGTAAACATCAAAAATGTTATTCAATCTATTGATGTAAGTACTATTTACGAAGTGCCACTGAAAATGCAAGAAGAAGGATTGGATAAAGTTGTTCTTGAAAAATTCGAACTTAAAATAGATAAAGACCCTGAACTTAAAGCATGGAAAGATTTTTTAAATAAATATAAAAATCCCGAAAAAACAATTGATATTGCCCTTATCGGGAAATATGTAGAATTGCAAGACGCTTATAAATCAATTGCCGAATCGTTTGTGCATGCCGGAGCGGTAAACAGTTGTAAAGTAAATTTACATTGGATACACTCCGAATCAATTGATAAAAAAAATGTATCAGAAATTTTAAAAGACATAAAAGGCATATTGGTAGCACCCGGATTCGGACACAGAGGTATGGAAGGGAAAATTGAAGCGGTAAGATATGCCCGTGAAAATAATATTCCTTTTCTTGGTATATGTTTGGGAATGCAAGCTGCAGTTATTGAGTTTGCCCGTAATGTACTGAATCATAAAAAAGCCAATTCATCGGAAATGGACGAAAAAACACCATATCCGGTAATTGACATTATGGAAGAACAAAAAAATATTTTTGAAAAAGGCGGAACCATGCGTCTGGGAGCTTATCCGTGTAAACTTAACAAAGATACAAATGCTTATGCCGCATACGGAAAAGAAATGATTGAAGAACGCCACCGTCATCGTTACGAATTTAACAATAAATACATTGACGAATTTACAAAAGCGGGAATGGTGCCTACAGGATTTAATCCCGAAACAAATTTGGTGGAAATTGTTGAAATACCTTCACATAAATGGTTTGTAGGCGTTCAATTTCATCCCGAATATAAATCAACGGTTATTCAACCGCATCCTTTATTTATCAATTTTATTAAAGCAACATTAGAGTAAAAACACAATAAAATATTTTTTATGGATAAAAATTCATGGACAGGATTACTGCTTATTGTCGGTATTATGATAGTGTGGGGGTATTTTACTAAACCCTCCGAAGAAGAAATTGCTCGACAAAAGCATGTCAGAGACTCTGTTGAACAAGTGATGCAACAGATGCAACAAAAAGAGTTGGAAGCTAAACAGCAAGTTAAAGAAACTACTGTTATTGCTCCGGCATCTGAATCTCACGAACAAAAAAACAATGAAACCAAAGAAATTTACGGCGATTTTGCAAATGCGGCAACCGGTGAACAAGAATTTACCACTGTTGAAAATAATTTGTTGAAAATAAAATTTCTTAACCAAGGTGGAAGAGTATATTCGGTAGAACTTAAAAAATACAAAACATTCGATGGTAAACCGTTAATACTATTTACAGGCGATTCTACCGAATTCGGATTAAACTTTTTCTCAAAAAACAGAAGTATCTCTACAAATCAACTGTTTTTTAATTTAACTGAAGGTGGTAATATTACCGCTGCCGACAAACCCATTACTGTAAAATATACTTTAAATATTGACAGCAACAGATATATTGAATATAAATATATTATATCTCCCGACAGTTATGTTGTAGATTTTGATATCAACTTTTCGGGAATGAACAATTTAATTGCAAACAATACCGGTTATATCTCGCTAAATTGGAAAAGTTATATTACAGGTTTTGAAAAAGCCCGTAAATGGGAAAAACAAAATACTACAATTTTTTATAAATTTTATAAAAACGATGTTGAAAGCGTAAGTGCCCGCTCCAGTGATACAAAAGAAGACCTTGAAACTCCCGTTAAATGGATTTCTTACAAACAACAATTTTTTAACAGCACACTTATTGCAAAAAAATATTTCGACAACGGAATTGTAAAAGTTTCTGAACCTGCAAATCCCAAATATCTAAAATATTTTTCATCGAATATTTCACTGGCTTACAACGGCGAAGCAAAAACATCATATCCTATGGAATTTTATTTCGGTCCAAACCATTATAAAACTTTACGTGCTCTGAATATTGATTTAGAAGAAATTATTACTTTGGGAATGAGCGTTATACGCTGGGTAAACGTAGGTTTTGTAATACCATTGTTTAACTGGCTGGGTAAATTTATAAGCAATTACGGAATTATAATATTAATAATGACAATCATTATTAAAATAATAATATTCCCGTTTACTTACAAATCGTATATGTCATCGGCTAAAATGAAAGCCCTGAAACCTGAAGTTGATAAAATTTCGGCTAAATTTCCAAAATCTGAAGATGCCATGAAAAAGCAACAAGCTACAATGGCTCTGTATAAAAAAGTCGGCGTAAGTCCCATGGGTGGTTGCTTACCGTTACTTTTTCAAATGCCGCTGCTTTTTGCTATGTTTAGGTTTTTCCCTAACTCAATTGAATTGAGACAACAATCATTCTTGTGGGCAAACGATTTATCAACTTACGATGCAGTAATCCATCTGCCTTTTACTGTGCCTTTTGGATTTGGTGACCATATCAGTTTATTTGCTTTGCTAATGACAATTGTAAACGTTGTTTACATGAAATTTAACGACCAAATGAGTATGGGCGGTAATCAAATGGCGGGAATGAAAGCTATGATGTATATGATGCCCGTAATGATGCTTTTCTGGTTTAACAGTTACGCTTCAGCTTTAAGTTACTATTATTTCTTATCGTTGCTTATCACCATTTTGCAAACATGGCTGATTCGCCGCAGAATAAACGATGAAGAAATTCTTGCAAAACTTAAAAGTGCACAAGCCAATAAAAAACCACCAAAGAAATCAAAATTCCAACAAAAAATGGAAGAGATGGCAAAACAGAGAGGTGTTAAACCTCCTAAAAGATAAATAGTATTAAACAAAGAATCCGGCGAAAGTCGGATTTTTTGTTTTAATATAGTTGATTCGATATTGTTAATGAACAATACAAATGTGCAGTAAAAAATATAACCAATTTATTTAAAC
>CAYRJP010000158.1:0-5566 GCA_964424425.1 uncultured Bacteroidales bacterium
GAGCCATATCAAGTTTATCATCTTCGCAAAGCGAATTTCCTATTTTTCCGCCTTTGGCTTTAATAAAAGTGTATGTCATTCCGCCGCCGATTATTAAGTTGTCGGCACGGTCGAGCAAGTTTTCAATAATTTGAATTTTATCCGATACTTTTGCTCCGCCCATAATTGCGGTAAACGGTTTTTCTGCCTCTTTAATAACCTTATCCATAGCTTTAAGTTCACTATTAATAAGAAACCCGAACATTTTATTATCTGCATTAAAATATTCAGCAACAACAGCAGTAGAAGCATGGCGACGGTGTGCTGTTCCAAAAGCATCATTTACATATACATCGCACCCTTCGGCAAGTTGTTTTGCAAATTCGGGCATTGCATCTTTATCTTTGTTTTCGGCTTTGTAAAAACGAAGATTTTCAAGAACAAGAATTTCACCCGGCTGTAAATCTTTTTTAGCTTGTAAAACTTTATCGCCAATACAATCGTCAACAAATTTCACATCAACGCCAACAAGTTTTGATAATTCAGGCACAACGTGTTTTAATGAAAATTTATCTTCGGGTCCGTTTTTAGGTCTTCCCAAATGCGACATTAAAATTGCAGAACCGCCGTCTTCAATAATTTTTTTGATTGTTGACAAAGCACCACGAATACGGGTATTGTCTGTTACTTCAAATTTTTCGTTTAACGGAACATTAAAGTCAACACGAACAATTGCTTTTTTTCCTTTAAAGTTGTAATCACTAATATTTACCATGATTATATATTTTTTGTTAATTTTTGAGTTTCATCTTTTTAATATTCGATTGCAAATATAAAAAAACAGTTTGTTTTTGACGACAAAAACAATTGTAAATACTTAAAAAACAGAGCAATCGTTTGCAATGATTTTGTAATACAGAAGCGTTTAATTACAGCAAATATATAGAAAACATAGGGTTAAATTAGGATTATAAATTTTTGTATCTTTGTATAAAATAAATATTTGAAAAATATTCAACCTGAACTTATGGGATAGTGTAGAAAAGTTGTTGTCAATTAGAAATAATAATAAAAAAGCAATTTTGTCTGATTAAATAGAAGTAGATATTTTTGTAGTATGAAAATAGAAAAATATATAAATAAAATTATTTGCGGGAATGCAGTTGATGTAATGAAAGAAATGCCCGATAATTCTATTGATTTAATTGTTACATCACCTCCGTATAATTTAAAAAATTCAACAGGAAATGGAATGAAAGATGGAAGAGGGGGAAAATGGAAAAATGCGGCACTTGTAAATGGATATGCCAATTATGATGATAATATGCCACACGAGGAGTATGCTAAATGGCAAAGAGATTGTTTGACAGAAATGTTTAGACTGATAAAAGAAGATGGGGCAATTTTTTATAATCATAAGTGGAGAGTTCAAGGAGGTTTATTACAAGATAGAGCTGATATTGTATCGGGTTTTCCTGTTAGACAGATTATAATATGGAAAAGAAAAGGAGGTATAAATTTTAATCCCGGTTATTTTCTACCAACATATGAGGTCATTTATTTAATTGCTAAGCCCAAATTCAGATTAGCATCAAAAGCTAATGCTTATGGAGATGTTTGGGAATTTAAACAAGAAATGAAAAACGGACATCCTGCACCTTTTCCTGTTGCATTAATTGATAGGATAATAACTTCAACAACTGCAAAATTGATTCTTGATCCATTTATGGGGTCAGGGACAACTGCAATAACAGCAATGGGAAATGATAGAAATTTTATAGGTATAGATATTTCACCGGAATATTGTAAAATGGCAGAAAACCGCATAGAAAAAAATAAAATTGAATCAGAAGTTAAACAAATGAAAGCACAATTAAGGTTGTTTTAAAATGAATATTTACATAAAAGAAAAATTAATTGCAAAATTTAAAGAAATTGCAGATTTAGGTTGGATAGAAAATAGAAGATTTGGAAATCACGGAGGAATTGGAAATACATTAGAAGATTTATTAGGAATTGAAGAAAATAATTTGCCGATACCTAACGCAGCAGAGTGGGAATTAAAAGCTCAAAAGAAAAACACATTATCTTTAACAACTTTATTTCATAGTGAACCTTCTCCAAGGGCTATTAAATTTGTTCCATCTGTACTACTCCCTAAATATGGATGGGAGCATCAAAATGCAGGAATAAAATATCCTGAAACAGAGATGAGTTTTCGTCAAACAATTCATGGTCGGTCATATAGTGACAGAGGATTTACCGTTATTATTGATAGGAAAAATGAAAAAATATTAATATCATTTAATAGTAAAAAAGTAGATGAGAGACATTCTGAATGGTTAGAAAATGTAAAAATTAATGTAGGATTAAATGAATTAAATCCACAGCCATACTGGGGTTTTGATGATTTAAGACACAAAGCAGGAACAAAATTATTGAATACATTTTATGTTCAAGCTGATGTCAAAAAAGATAAAAAAACAAAAAAGGAATATTATCATTACAACAAAGTTTTAATGTTGCAGAAGTTTAATTTTAAAGGATTTCTGAAATGTTTGGAAGAAGGAAATATCTTAGTTGATTTTGATGCAAGAACAGGTCATAATCACGGAACAAAATTCAGACTAAGACAAAATCATTTTCCTGATTTATATGAAAAGATAACAGAAATAATATGAACTTAAATTTGTAGTAGAAAAAATTAAGCAGCAGGTAATTTAAGTGTGATTTTTTTAAATAAAATTTATACTTAAATTATTGTTAAGTATTTTCAAAAACAGAGTTAAGGTTTCGCTTCCTTAATTTACTGAATATTACTGTTTTTAGTTTTATTGTAATTTTGCAAATACAACGAAACCTTATTTTTTTTGAAATTAAGACAGAATATAAAAATTTACTTTTGTTTTGTCTGTTTCATTATTTACAATTGTATATTTGTTCTTTAAAAAATAAATTAAAAAATGAACAAATATATAAACAAAATAGCATCGGATTTAAACATTAATTATAATCAAGCCGATGCAGTAATAAATTTATTTAGCGAAGGAGCTACCGTTCCGTTTATCAGTCGTTACAGAAAAGAGCGAACAGGCGGACTCGATGAAGTAGTAATACGTGAGATTGAGCTTTTAAACAAAAAGTTTGACGACCTTGAAAAACGCAAACAGACCATTCTTGAAACCATAGCCGAACAAGGTAAACTTACCGATGAACTTAAAAGTAAAATAAATAACACTTTTGACAGTGTTGAACTTGAAGATATTTATCTTCCGTATAAACCCAAACGACGAACCAAAGCAACAATAGCCAAAGAGCTGGGGCTTGAACCGTTGGCAGCAAAAATAATGCGACAAGAATCTGGCGATGTTGAGCAGTGGGCATTAAAATTTGTTAATGATAAAGTTGAAGATGTTGATGCTGCTTTGCAAGGTGCTCGTGATATTATTGCCGAATGGATAAGTGAAAATCAAGGTGCACGAAATAAAATACGTCGTCTGTTTTCGCGTGAAGCGGTAATTTACTCTTCAGTAGTAAAAAACAAAGAAGAAGAAGGTAACAAATATTCAGATTATTTTGATTATTCCGAACTTTTACGAAAGTGCCCGTCGCATCGTATGCTTGCCATTCGCAGAGGTGAAACCGAAGGTTTTTTGAAAATATCGGTAGAACCCGATTTTGAAGAAGCCGTGCAGTTGCTCGAAGACCGATTTGCAAAAGGATTTACTCACTCGGCAGAACAGATAAGAATAGCTGTAAAAGACAGCTATAAACGGCTTATTCAGCCATCGTTGGAAAATGAGTTTAAAAAATTGTATAAAGAGAAAGCCGATATTGAAGCCATTGATGTTTTTGCTCGTAATTTGCGACAACTATTACTTGCTCCGCCTTTGGGACAAAAGCGAATTTTAGGCATTGACCCGGGTTTTAGAACAGGTTGCAAAGTGGTTTGCTTGAGTAGTACGGGTGATTTGCTTCACAACGAAACCATTTATCCGCATCCGCCGCAAAACGACAAAGCACAAGCTGCAAAAAAAATCTTGTCGCTTATTGACAGCTACAAAATTGAGGCAGTAGCAATAGGCAACGGCACTGCCGGTCGCGAAACCGAAGACTTTATTCGCAAAATGAAGTTTCATACCGACATTCAAGTTTTTATGGTAAACGAAAGCGGAGCTTCGGTATATTCGGCATCAACTGTTGCCCGCGAAGAGTTTCCGCAATACGATGTTACCGTTCGCGGTGCCGTATCAATAGGCAGACGACTGATTGACCCGCTTGCCGAATTGGTAAAAATTGACCCTAAATCAATTGGTGTGGGACAATATCAGCACGATGTTGACCAAACAAAACTTAAAGAAAATCTTGATTTTGTAGTTGAAAGTTGTGTAAATACCGTAGGTGTAAATTTAAACACGGCAAGTAAACATTTGCTGAGTTATGTTAGCGGACTCGGTCCTAAACTTGCACAAAACATAGTTGATTACAGAAGCGAAAACGGAGTTTTTACTTCAAGAAAAGAGCTTAAAACTGTTCCGCGAATGGGCGATAAAGCTTTTGAGCAATGTGCCGGATTTTTACGAATAGACAATTCTAAAAACCCGCTTGACAATACCGCCGTGCATCCCGAAAGCTATAAAATTGTAGATAAAATGGCAAAGGACTTACAATGCGATATTGTTGATTTGATAAAACAACCCGAACTAAGAAAAAAAATAGATATTAAAAAATATGTTTCCGATAAAGTGGGATTGCCCACACTCGAAGATATTATCAAAGAACTTGAAAAACCCGGCAGAGACCCGCGAACAAAAATAAAAATGTTTGAATTTGCCGAAGGAATTAACAAACCCGAAGATTTATACGAAGGGATGATACTGCCCGGCATAGTAACAAATATTACAAATTTTGGTGCTTTTGTTGATATTGGCGTTCATCAAGACGGACTTGTACATATTTCGCAACTTGCCGACAGATATGTGTCAAATCCCGCCGATGTAGTAACTCTCAATCAACATGTAAAAGTGAAAGTTTTATCGGTTGATTTAGATAGAAAAAGAATTCAACTGTCAATGAAAATATAATTAATGCCATAAACATTTAAAAATGAGAAAAAAAATATTTTTACCGGTATTTATAATAGCATTGTTTTTAAGTAATGCTTGTGTAAACAACAATCAAAAAAACAGCAATAAACCGACTGTTACGGTAAGTATTATACCGCAAAAGTTTTTTGTAAATAAAATTGCGGGAGATTTTTTAAATGTAAACGTAATGGTGCCACCCGGGCAAAGTCCGGCAACTTACGAACCGACACCTTTACAAATGCGGCAATTGTCAAAATCAAAAATATATTTCAGAATCGGTTATATTGCTTTTGAAAATGCTTGGATAGATAAACTTGCATCAATAAATTCGCAAATGAAAATTATAAATACAGCCGAAGGAACAGAATTACTTTCTGATGAAAATCATCACAACTCCGATAACAAAAATCAAGGTTACAATCCGCATATCTGGCTATTGCCTTCATCGGTAAAAAAACAAGCAACAATAATATTCAACACATTGGCAAAAGAGTATCCCG
>CAYRJP010000159.1:0-5556 GCA_964424425.1 uncultured Bacteroidales bacterium
TCTAGTCTCTATCTTCTAGTCTCTAGTCTCTATCTTCTAATTTCCGGTTTCTCTCTTCTAACTCATAAATTTCAATTTTAAAATCATCAATATAAGCTGTTTTTTTATTAGCATTCCACAAATAAATTTTCAAAACAGACCCTTTTTTAATATCGTTACTATTTATCTCAACTTCACAAGGAACTTTCCACCAATTAGAATAAGCTCTGATATATTTACTTATACTAATACCTTTCCAAAAATAAGAATTTACCGTATCTTCAACCGATACAACTATTTTAGCATCTGTTTTATTATCAAAATTGCAAAATAAATTACATCTGATAAGCAATGTTTTATTTTTGCTAAACTCCATTGAATCAATCGGATACTGAAATGTTGCCGAATATTCTGAAAATCCATACGATTTATCGCCTGAATATTTTACTTTATCGGTAATATTATTGTCATTCTGCTTCCAATACTTTGTATTATTTTCAAAATCATTTAAAGAATAAAACAACTTTTTGCCGTTAATTTCAGGAATGTTAAAATCAGACATCTCATAAATAGCAATATTCAAATCTTTATTTTCATAAATAAGCTTATTGTTACTACCTGCATTGCGAGCAAAATAAGGTAATTCACTGTAATCTTGTCCCGATAAATATCTTGAATACCAATTTAATAACAATATTTTATGCGATATGTCCGACGAATCAAAAACAAATTGGTCGTAGCTAATAAATTTGATATTATCGGTATTGAAGCCAGCGTAATAATTACACAATCGTTTTTGCACAACATTGGTAATTACGGTATAATCTCCTTTTTTATTTAAAATATTATCATAAACAATTCTCTTTTGCTCGTTATACTTTATCTTTTGTGCATATTTAATCATATTATAAGGTTTTACACCTATTATAATTATAAATACAGCCAAAAACAGGTTTTGAAAAACAGGTTTTGGTTTTACCAAAATATACACACCAATTAGCACTGTCAAAGGAAAATACAGTTGCCAAAAAGATTCTTTCAAAATAAAATATGAGATAATGGAAATTACTATTGACACAGCCAAAATATGAAACCTAAACCGCTTTGTTTCAATAAATTTAATTATCAACGATGAAGCGGGTATTGCAACCACCGGAATTAAAAAAAGATAATGACGCGGGTCGATACACATGGGCGAATACGATGTTAAAGATATTGTCATAAAATTTGACGACAACAAAAGAATAACCGACGAACTCCAAAAAAATGAGTATGCATTGTCAAGTTTAAAATGTTTAAATGAATTTTTATCGAAAACCGATGCTATAACAAAAATAAATCCTGTCGCCATCATCTGATAAATCATCATCGAAAAAAACTCATATCCTATTCTTTTTAATAAGATTTTAAACGGTTGTTTACTGTAACTACACAAATTCAAATAACTGTTTGAAGCAATAGCATCAAAACGTTTCAAAAAATCTCCCGTAAGTGCCCAAACTACAATAAAATAAAATATCAGTACCACTATCCCGAAAATTACAGTGAATTTCCAAAATTTAATATCTCGCTTAAATCTAATATCAACAATAAAATAATAAATCAACAAAGGAAAAATCAAAACAACAGTTCCTTTTATCGAAAACCCTAACAATAAAGACAAAACAAACAAAGCGGAATAAATAACCGTATTTTTATTTTTATAAGAAAACTTATACTTATAAATTATATAAACCGACAACATAACAAAAAACGTAAGATAAATGTCGGTCATAAGTTTATCGGAATAAAAAATATACCAATTTGATAAAACAACCAAAGACAACCCTATTATAAGTTGTTTTATTCCCTCTTTTTTTAAAATATCAAAAACAAGAATCAATGTCAATACCGATATAATTAATGCAGGCAATGATGACGCAAAATCAGAAATGCCAAATATAAAATATGATAATGATGTTAACAATATCAACGGAAAGCGAAATGAAAAATGGTCGTTAAAATTAATAGTGCCGTTAAGCAAGCGAGCCGATATTTCGGCATAATGCATATCGTCGTATCCAAAATGCCCGATATACCCGAAAATATGATATACCAATAAAATCAAAACACTTATTATCAAAGGGATATAATTGCAATTATTTTTTCTCATACGTTTAATTATTTACAACTAACTTAAAATATATCTGTTTTATAAGTTTATTAAACAATTTTCAACTTTCAATTCTCAATTAAATTTCATTATATCATTATTCTACTCTTTTCCCCTATCTTTATCGTAAAAAATATGAATAAATCCTGTTAAAATTTTATGTTCGATGCCTGATATTCGTTTTTCGTAAACATCACAAGTATAATAATACACTCCCGTTTTAAGCAATTTACCCGTTTGTTTATCTTTCCCGTCCCACTTAATATGCGGATTTGTAGTTTCATACACCATATTTCCCCACCGCGAAAATATTTTCATATCAATTTTATCAATATATCGGTCTATCATTTCAGGCGGGGTTATCGGTATAAACAAATCATTGATATTATCACCATTGGGTGTAAAAACATTCGGCAGTTTGTAATAATCACATACATCGACACAAACAATATTTGAAAATTTACTTTCGTTTAAACTTGAATCAACTGCCGTTACTGCATAACATCCTGATATTACATCTTTTAAAATATGTTTATAACTCAAACTATCGTGATTAAGCACCGAATCGATAAGCACAAAATCACTTTCAAAAGATTGTGCTCCATAAACAAAGTATTTCATAATCTCTTCCTTCGGGCTGTTAAGTGTCCACGTAAGTGTATTTACATAAGCATCGCAATCGGAATTTACATATAAAATAGGCGGAGCAGGCGGAATACTGTCAATGGGCATTCCGCAATTTCGATGCGAAATATTGATTATCGGATTTATTATCCCGCCAAGGTTATAATGCCCCGATGTTTTAATCATATAGCAATATTCCACTTTGTTTACCAAACCGCTGTCAACAAGAGTTCCCGTTTGTGAAAATCCTATGCTGTCGAAAATATTATTGCTGTTTTTTCGATAAAATGTAAATCCGTAATTTATCCAAGGTGTATTTCCTGTTGCCGTAATAGTAAGTTTGTGATTTTCACCATAAAAATCAGGCAAAATACTACTTGCCGTCATAGGCAATTCGGTAAGTCCGGCAGGGTTATGAATTTCAACTTTATAACTGTAACCGCTGTTGAGAGTGTTAATATCTTTATCGTAATAAATGGTGTCACTGTTGAAATTATAAAGAGTATCAACGGTAATATAATCGGTTCCCCAGATGCCTTCGGCTCGTTTTACAATGTAAACCAAGTTGCCCGGATATTGTGTAAAGTCAAAATCAATCGGTTTCGACCAAGCCAGATAAATTTCTCCGCCTGTTTCATCGTGTTTGGTGACACTAACATTTGTAATAATAGGCGTTCCACGAACCAGCTCCGTGCATTTTTCTTCCGATGCCATACTTTCTAAATCGCCTTCATATACTGCAGTTATCATATAGCAATATTCATATCCCTGATTAAGTCCTTTACCGTTGTTATTATCTAAAAACATTGTGGCATCAGGGTTATCAATAAACGCAATTTTTTCAAATCCCGTATATTCGGGAACTCCTGTTTCGCACTTATCGGGAGTAAAACCATAACTGTTCACACTTCTGTAAATATTAAATCCCGTATGATTATCACACGAATATTTATTCCAAATAAGTTGTATAGTATTATTTGTAGATGTAAGTTGCAGATTTTGCGGCGAAGCACCTACAACCGTAATATCAACACTTTGTTGGTCAACAAGGTTTACTTCAGAATTATCGTCGGTAGCTTTAACAACAATTTTATAAGGTTGCTTACGCACATGCAAACATTCGGTATTCCATGAAAAGGTGCCTGTAACAGTTCCTTTTTGTGGTGTTGATGTAAAAACAGCCGGTGATTCTATCTCAAACACTCCGCCTGTTGCTGTAAGCGTAATTGTTTCATTCGCATCGTCGTGTGCTTTTACTTCAAACTGAACAGTTTCGCCTGCAATGGCACAAACAGAATACACAGTATCAATTACAGGAGGTTTATTATCACTGTCAAAAACCTCTATTTGCATATCACGGGTAATTTTTCCTATTTTTATTCCGTGCCGCCATTCATAAATATTAAAAGCTACATTGTAAATACCTGCTTTCACAGGAGTATTCCACACCATATTTCCCTCTGTATCAATATAAATAGGTCGGTTTTTACTTTCCGGAAAAGTATAACTTGGTATCGGATCACCATTTTCACCAAGACATATGGTCATTTCATAAGATAAACTGTCGCCATCGGGGTCGTAAGCTGCAGGATTATGTATAAACACCTGATTTACAGCCGCCTTATCAACAGGCGGATTAAGCAAAATCGGCGTATTATTAAATCCCAACGCGGGGTTTATTTGTAAAACTGTTTTAATTGAAAATACTACATTTATCGAATTGGGAATATTCTCTACACCTTCGTTTCTGTTAGGGTCTTCAACCAATATCTCAAAAGTAGATGCTCCTGCGTAAGTGTGTGTTGCAACATAAATATTTTTACGGTAATAATTTCCTAAATCGTAATAAACAATTCTGTTGATTACCGATGAAGTGCCATCACCCCAATCGATATTTAATTGCGGACGGTCAGCGGGAATTGTTCCGTCTGATGTGGGTTTGGTATTTGTAAAAGTTACAACTGTTATTTCGTATGTGTAATCGGATATTTGTTTATAAGTAATCTCCCCCGCCCTGTTGTGCGTAGCAAAACTGCGAACCGAAAGTAATATTAATAATATGTATAAATATCTTTTCATTATAAATTTAAAATGCAAACACTGTTTACTTGCCAAAAGTAACGGTTTTTTTCGTATCGGTCAGCGAAAACTCCAATCCTTTTTCATTATTATTCCGGTCAATTATCACCATATTGCGTTGGTCGCCGTAAAGATTACATAAAAGTGAATTTTCTATTGAATAATTATCGGCAGAATCACTGCATTTTCCGCTAAAATAAACCCATACTGCAAGTTCTTCCTTTTTCTTTTTTAAATATTTTAATAATACGTAGTTTCCGTTTACCGATATTTTAAAATTATTTTTTATGTATTTAACAATTTCTTGATTTGTCACCGTATCATCCGACAGCGGATTAAAGTCATTTTGCAAATTATTACTTTTAATTACGGCAGAGGTAAAATCATCAATAAAAATTTTTACGGCAACAGTAACGGTTTCGCCCGAAATATCAATATTTGTTACGGTAAGATGCAATGGATGCGATACCGCTCTTATTGTAAAAAAAATAAATAATATAAATATATATCTGTTCATTTGAATATTTTTAATGCAGAAACATTAAAACAAAGTTATATCTTAAAATTGTAAAATGAACATTCTTTTTAAATAATTTATAATCTATTATATCCGTAAGAATTTTTATAATATTCATTATTTGGTTCTACTGTTATTTTAATGGATAATTTAAAATACTTAGGATTTATTTTTTTAATGAATAAAAATATTAAAATACTATAAC
>CAYRJP010000160.1:0-5526 GCA_964424425.1 uncultured Bacteroidales bacterium
GGTGATTGCTCATGAATAGCCGATAATACACCGCAAGAATCACCTTCAAAACGATATTCACCTTTTGTATATCCTATTTTGTTAATAACACGACGAGCTACTTCTTGAACATCAACGTAAGTTTTTGAACGCACTTCGCCTGCCAACACTACCTGACCTGTTGTCACAAGAGTTTCACATGCTACTTTTGAATTAGCATCAAAAGCAATAAAATTATCCAATAAAGCATCTGATATTTGATCTGCTACTTTATCAGGATGTCCTTCGGAAACAGATTCCGATGTAAATAAATATCCCATAATTTAAATGTTTTAATATAAAAACAAGGAAAGGTTTGGATTGTTTTTTGGGAAGTAATACATTTTAGCATTTTTTTTCCGTGGTTGCAATCAGTTCAAATCTTTCCACTAATAAAATTAAAGTTTAAAAAACTTTGTGGGCCCAGCTGGGCTCGAACCAGCGACCCCCTGATTATGAGTCAGGTGCTACTAACCAACTGAGCTATGGGCCCCTATTCACATTAAGTGAATATCTCTTTTTGAGTGTGCAAATGTATATATTCAAAGATTATTTGCAAAATAAAATTAAATTTTTTTTGCATTTTTTTTACCCATTCAATACAAGTATTTGTAAATCAACAGATAATCTTAAATATGCAAGAGAAAAAAATTTGTAAATTTTTAGTTTATATTTTTTATTACACTATGTTAATCTTTTTTTATATTTACCCTAAAATCTGCAAGGAAAAAATTTACGAATATAGATTTCACTTGTTTAAATTTTACAATACTTTTAAAGAAATTGAAAATTACTGATATGCAAAATCTTAGGTTATTATTTCCGGTATTTCTAACAATTTTATTATATGCTTGTGTTCCTACTCGTCAGTTTCAAGAACTAAAAGTTAAAAACGAAACCACAGTAAGCGAAAGGGATTCTCTAAAAAGCGTTAACGAAGATTTAACTGTTGCAAATACCGAAATGTCAGCTGAACTCGAAGAGTTAAAAAAAAGAATGAGTGGTATGGCTCTCGAAAAAAGTTCACTTAAAGATTCGGCATATTATTATAAAAAACAGTATAAAGTTTTTAAAACCATGTATGATGATTTAGCAACAACACAAGAGCTGAATCAAAAAGGTAACGATGAAGAAACTCGCAAATTATTGGCTGAATTGCAGGTAACAAAAGAAGATTTACAAATGCAAGAAGATGAACTCAGAAATCTTGAATCGGCTCTTTTGGCTAAAGAACAAGAACTTAACGAAAGAGATATTGTGTTAATTGCATTAGATTCTACATTAAACCAAAAACGTTTGGAGATTGAAGCACAAAATCACAAATTAATGGAGTTGGAACAGATATTACATAGTAAAGATTCTGCCGTAATGGCTCTAAAATCTAAAATTACAGATGCATTACTGGGTTTTGAAAATAAAGGACTTACAATAAACCAACGTAACGGGAAAGTATATGTTACAATGGATGAAAAGTTATTATTTAAATCAGGACGTTGGGATGTTGACCCCAAAGGACAACAGGCTATTAAGCAAATAGCAAAAGTTTTAGAACAAAATAAAGATATTAATATTGTTGTTGAAGGACATACCGATGATGTGCCAATGCACGGCTCAGGAGATATTAAAGATAATTGGGATTTAAGTGTAAAACGTGCTACTGCTATTGTTAAAATTTTATTAAAAAATTCATCAATGGATCCAAGCAGAGTAAGTGCTGCCGGTCGTGGTCCATACTCTCCTGTTGATACTGCAAAAACTCCTGCTGCACGAGCTAAAAACAGACGAACAGAAATAATTCTTACTCCTAAATTGGATGAATTATTTCAAATACTTGAGACAAATTAAGTCAAAATTATAAAATGTATAAATTAACATAGTTCGTTAAGTTTTTAATCGATTGATAACCAATAAAAGCCTGTTATGTCTTGCGGATTTAAGGTTCTATTAAAATAATACTTTTATAACTATCTGTTTCGGTCTTTAATACTAATAAATAAACACCATTATTTAAATGCCGTAAGTTTATTGTTGCACTTTTATTATTAATTTTTAAACTATTTTTATCAACCAACTTTCCAACTGTATTATAAACAAAATACTCTACACTTTTTATTGTTTTTGGAAATGTTAAATTAAAAATTCCGTTTCCGGGATTAGGATAAATATTTATCTGTAATTCCGTATTAATATTTCTTATTGATGTATTATTGTTTTTAGTAGTAAAACTTGTAGATTTTGCACTTGTTGTATTTTCTGCAGTATCGGCAAAAGCATTTTCACTTAAAGAAACAACATACGAAGTATTATAATTTAATTGTGAAAAAGGTGCCAATACAATAATTTTATTATTGTCACTTATGTGAACACTATATTCAACATTAGCATTGTTACCATTTTCAGTAAACGAAACGACAGTTTTTACATAATCGGTATTTAAATCTTCTCCGTTAGAACAATAAAGACTTTCGTTAGATACTATTGTAATTGTTGTGTCAACCGAAACGGAAACCGAATTGTTTGCAGGAAAAATATTTAGTTCGGGAGCTGTTTCGTCAGTTTGGTTTTTTTGTCCTGTAACTGACACATTATCAATCTGATATGTTGTTGTGTGTGAATTATTAGCATCTCCTGAATATTTATATGCAAAATAAACCATTCCTTGATAACCGGACAAACTCATTTCGCCGGCAGGCTCAAAAGTTCCGTAATTTGTTGCAGGCTCAGTAGGAATAGTAAAATTACTTGTAATATCAGTCCATGTTGCCGAAGGAATATCGGAGCCGTTAAAATTTTGTGACATTAATATCTGTAACCCGTTGTGTTTCCAATATCCTACATTAATATCAAATTTGAATATTTCATTGTCGGAAGCATCCAAATTAATGGGTGGAGTTACCAGCCAAATAATATTTTCTTCGCCGGTATTGTATGATGATGCCTGTGCATATTTATTGTTATTATAAAATTTACCCAACCATTTTTTTGTTCCTTTCTCAATATAATTTATCCAACCGTTAAGATTTATATCTTGATTTTCGGTTGTAGTTTCAAAATCTTCAAAAAGCAAAACAACATTGTCAGGATTTTGATTTTCGCCCACAGTATAATATAAAATTTCTGAATTAGTTACAACATCCTGACTATCAACAACCACTATTTTGTAAAAAACCTTTGTTCCTTGTTGTTGAGACGGAACCGACGACAGAGTAATAAATTTATTTTCATCTGTTAATCCCATATTTATGCTGTTATTTAAATTATCGGAAGCAATTCCCCATTTTAAAGAAACAGTTTTTACTCCTTCATCATCGGTAATTACAGCACTTATAGTTACTTCATCGTCAGAAGTCGGGTATTGAGGATTTATAACAATATTTTCAATTACCGAAGATGAGTTGCCTCCCCAAATTTTAGCCACGTATTCGGGATGATCGACAAAAGGATTACGATTATTTTGATAAGAATAAACAACATTGTTACGGTGTCGTTCAAAATCATCTACGGGGTCTTGTTGACACCATTTAAGTAAAGTTGAAAGAACACCGAATTTAGGTTCTTCGGTAGGCGAAGTAACATAATCAACAAGTTCAAGATCGGGTTCACCACCGGCATCGCCTTCGTAACGAACAGCCATATAAAACATCATACGAGCCACATCTCCTTTTACGGCATCGCGAGGTTCCCACGTGGTGCTTGTATAGTAACATTCGGTAGCTTCTGAATGTTGGGTTCCTCCTTCGTCGAAATCTTTATTGCCACGCGATGAATTTACCGATACATCGCAAGGTCTGATATGATGAGCATCGGTTCCGGCAGGCGGTGTTGTGCCAAAATCGCCGTGCGACTTTGCCCATACATGCTCTCTGTTCCAATCGGGATACGATGATGTTTTAGAAATAGAACGTCCTGTATATATTAAGATAAAGTTTGAGTTATTATTCGGGTCTTCATCACTTTCCCTGAGTATATCCCATAAATCGTCATACGATTTTTCGGTATGACCTTTGATAATATTATGAAGAGCAGTTTTTAGCTCTGTTCCTGATAAGCCTTCGGCTGAATTATAATATCCGTCGGGTATTTGACAAAAAACGGCAACACTTTGTAATAAAAAAAACAGTAATGCAATTGTTGTAATCTTCATTTTGTAAATTTTGTTATTATGAAACTATAAAATAAATTTATTAATCTGTATCGATAACAGTGTCACTTCGACAATCTCTTATCGAAGACAGTATTTTTTGATAAAAATTTGCTTTTGTTACTTTACTTTTTTAAACACTCTATAATGGAGAGCAATTTAATTAATTATTTTCTGTGTTTAAACCTTTATAAATAAATTTTCAAAAAAAATCAAAAAAAAAGGTTATTGCAGAAAAACAACTTGGTTAATTTTTCTAAAATACAGATATAAATCGTTTAATTTAATACTTTAACAGTAAAATCATCGAAATAGCTGACAGCATCGGCTTTTGTCCAAAGTCCTGTTTTACCTGCATTTTTAAATGTACTGTCTTTTACCTGAAATATTTGCTTATTGTTTAAATAAACGGTAAATAAATTATTTTCAACAGTCAGTTTTAATGTATTCCAACCGT
The DNA here is from genome assembly GCA_964424425.1 of uncultured Bacteroidales bacterium. Lineage (GTDB taxonomy): Bacteria > Bacteroidota > Bacteroidia > Bacteroidales > SZUA-534 > GH45. The sequence continues at coordinate 4,617 of CAYRJP010000160.1, forward strand.
TTCCCAGCTTATCGACATTAACACCATAAGTTCTGCCTTTGTTTATAAGTGGCAAATCTGTTCTTTTCCCGTTTTCTACTTTATACAGCACCACGTTGTCTTCAAGCGGATTTTCACGAACTACATAGTAATTATCGGCATCGGTAAAACGCCAAATAAAACCTCCGCCTTGGTCTTCATTTCCTGTTACAGCTTTAATTTTTACCTGTAATTCTATATTCTTTGCAACAATATTGTCAAATACAATATCATTAAAATGATAATTGGGATTATTCTTTGTCAGTTGAGCCAATACTTTATTGCCATTGTCATCAACTACTTGCCAATTAGGATTTTCACCTTTTTTACCCGTATAATATTGGCTCCACCCTTCAGGTAGTTTGTTTATAGTATAATTGTCAAATGTGAAAGTTGTATCTTTAATAATCTCCTTTTTTACGGTTATTTTTTTTACTTCGGATGTTTTTTGATTTTGAGATTGATTACAGTTTAATAAAACTGTCATACATGCAACAAGTAAGCCTATTCGTATCATTTTAATATATTTTTAGGTTATAAAATAATAAGTTATCTGATAACTTTTTTATACATTTCATATCTTTCCCATACTTCTTTTACGTAATTGTAAGTTTCTTCGCCTCTGCAATATCCGTATTTTACCAAATCACTTTTATAATACTGAGGATTCGATTTGTTAAGAATGAAAAAATCAACATTATCTGTCCATATATTCGGGTTTTTTCCGTTTGCTTCGGCAAGTCTTCGAGCATCAAGCACATGCCCGAGTCCAACGTTGTATGATGCTAAAATAAATTTTTGTCTCTCTTCTTTATCTTTCACAACATCAATAAATTGATTGTCGAGCCATTTAATAAATTTCACACCGGCAAGAATATTTTTTTCGGGCGGA
>CAYRJP010000161.1:0-3784 GCA_964424425.1 uncultured Bacteroidales bacterium
TGTATTTTATTTGTATTGGTTAAATTTAAAAAGTAAACCTTACCGTTCATAGTAGAACACACAACATTACCATTGTTTAAAACCACAGGCGAAGAAAATATTTTACCTTCGGTTTCAAATTTATCAATTAACTTCCCTTTGGTGTCAAAAAAGTAAACATTTTTATCAAACGAGCAAGTTACAATAATAGAGTCGGATATTGTTGCGGCTGAAGCTACAACTTTTCCCTCTGTTTTGTATTTATTTATCAGCTTACCATTTTCCGATAAGAAATATACATATCCGTCAAACGCTCCGAAAATAATAGTGCCGTCTTTTGTTTGTAATGGTGAAGAATGAATTTTACCTTCGGCTTTAAATTTCCAAACAAGTTCTCCTTGAGGGTTTATTACATACAAGTTTTTATCGTACGATCCGAATGCAATATTTCCGTTGTGTAGTTCAACAGGCTTTGAGTGCATTACCCAACCTTTAGTTTTAAAGGTATGTTTAATATTTGCACTACTGTCAATAATAAATAGTTTTCTATTATTAGAGCCTATTACAATATCACCATTTGACAAGACTGTTGGTGTTCCATGAACTAATTTTTTTACCTTTAAAACTTTTAGCTTTTTTTGTTTAGTATTATAAAAGCATATTCTTCCCTTGTTGGTTCCAAATACAAGTTTATCTTTTGTCACTTGTGCTACTTCTGTAAAAATAAACCCTCCGGGTTTGATTTTCTTCAACATATTACCAAGTTCATCAAAAAAATAGATAAAACCATCGTAACTACCTAACAATATAGTATTATCGGATAAAAGTTTTGGTGTAGCGTGTATCCAACCACCGGCTTTAAAAGTATTAACCAGTTTGCCTTGATCATTAAAAAAATAAACATGTTTATTGTGAGAGCCTAAAACCACATTATCATCAGCTGTTTTTACAGGAGTAGAATAAAAAGCTCCTTTTATATCAAGTTCAGCTTTTTTAAAAATTGTTTGCGAAAAAAGTTGCCCGTAAGCAGTTATAAGCAATATTAAAAATAAAATCTGCTTCATTATTTTTATAAATTTATAATTTTGAAACACCGAGTGCAAAATTATTAATAAAAGGTGGAAATAAAAAGTTACTATTGATGTTATTTTTTATTTTCAGGAAGTTAACTTTATATCCTTAATTTTTAACTGAATATTTCGCTTACCCATAAAAATATTTTCTTCAATATTGTAGCAAATATCAAAATTATTATTGATAACATGTTCGTGAAAATGTCCTTGTTTAAAAGCTATTGCCGGAAGACTTTTGGTAATTTCATTATCCATAATATTAAGTTTAAGGTGTTCTTTTTCTGCACCTACTCTTTGAGCAAAACCGGTGTCTCTTATATTTTTGGTAACAAAAACAGGAGTCATATTTCCCGGCCCGAAAGGTTCAAATTGTGTAATAAGATTTAAAAATTTAGATGTAATCTCACTTAAATAAATCTCACTGTCAACATCAATTATCGGAATGTAACTTTCAGACGTTATCAGTTGGTCAACCGCATTTTCAAATTCAATAATAAATGGTTCAATATTTTCTTCTTTCAGGGTTAACCCTGCTGCATACATGTGACCACCGAAATTTTCGAGCAAATGTTGACACTTTTCTATTGCTTTATATAAATTAAATCCTAATACCGAACGGGCAGAACCGGTAATAAGTCCATTTGAACGAGAAAGAATAATGGTAGGTTTATAATAATGTTCAATAACTCTTGAAGCCACAATACCTATTACGCCTTTATGCCATTCGGGTTTATACAAAACAGTTGATTTACGCTTTTGCAGTTCAGGGCTGTTTTCAATAAGACTAAGAGCTTCGTTGGTAATATTAGAGTCGAACCATTTACGATCGGTATTGTCATCATCAATTTTATGAGCCATAGCTTTGGCATTGTTCACATCGTTACAAACAAGCAAATCAACTGAAAACTGCCCTTGTTCCATACGTCCTGCAGCATTGATACGGGGGCCTATTTTAAATACTAAATCGTTAATCTTTAAGTTACCTATTTTAGCTCCGGCTATATCAATTATCGCTTTTAGTCCTGTTCGTGGTTTTGTGTTAATTCTTTTAAGCCCAAAATGAGCCAGTGTTCTGTTTTCATCTATTATAGGCACAATATCCGAAGCTATACTTAATGTTACAAGATCGAGATAATGCTCTATTTTATAAAATGGAATATCATTTTTTTGTGAAAAAGCCTGAATAAATTTAAAACCAACACCACAAGCCGATAGTTCTTTGAAAGGATAAGGACAATCATGCCTCTTTGGGTCTAATATTGCCACAGCATTGGGTAACTTGTTGTCAGGTTCGTGATGATCACATATAATAAAGTCAATGCCTTTTTTATTTGCATAATCAACTTTCTCAACTGCTTTTATTCCACAATCAAGAGCAATTATAAGAGAACAGTTTTTTTGTCCGGCTTCATCAATTCCCTTGAAAGATATTCCGTAACCTTCAGAATATCTGTCGGGAACATAGTACGTCAGATTTTTTATTTTTTTTCGTAAAAACGAATACATCATGGCTACAGATGTTGTTCCGTCAACATCATAATCACCATATATCATCACACTTTCACGATTGTTAATTGCTTTTTCCAAGCGTTCTACAGCAAGATGCATATCTTGCATTAAAAAGGGATCGTATAAATCATCTAAACTAGGGCGAAAAAACTTTTTTGCCGAATCGTAATCTTTTATTCCTCTGTTAATGAGCAACTCAGCTATTGTGTTGCTGACGTTTATTGATTCCGACAGTTTTTTTATTTCAATAGGATCTGCTTTTGGTTTTAATATCCATTGTTTATCCATGTTGATAGAGTATATTATAAAACTGCATTTAGCAGTTGTTCCGTTTGCAAGTTGACATAATATTATGAACACACAAAAATACTAAATCTTATGGTAATATTTAGATTTTTTAAAATTAAAATTTAACAGCAAATAGGGTTTGCCGAAAAAGTATTTGAATAGTGACTGATTTTATATTTTTCTCCGGATTTTAAATAAGTTTCATACCGAAAGTTTTAGCTATATGATATTTTGCCTTTTCTTTTAATTCGTTAAAATCCACTTTTCCGCCCAACTCTTTTTCAATTGACGTAACGCCTTTATCGGTAAATCCGCACGGATTTATATAATTAAAATAGTTTAAATTTGTATTTACATTAAGTGCAAATCCGTGCATTGTTACAAAGCGACTGGCTTTAACGCCGATAGCACAAATTTTTCGTGTTTTGTGAGGAATATCCGTATCGAGCCATACACCTGTTGCTCCTTTATAATGATTCCCTTTTATGCCATATTCGGCAATGGTATTTATAATAGCTTCTTCAAGTTTAAAAATATAATCTTTAAGAGCAACTCCAAAAGATTCAAGGTTAAGAATAGGATAACCTACAAGCTGACCGGGTCCGTGATAGGTAATATCTCCGCCGCGATTGGTTTGAAAATATGTGGCATTAATTTTTTTTAGAAATTCTTCATGAATAAGAAAATTTTCTTCATCGCCGCTTTTGCCTAAGGTAAAAACATGAGGATGCTCACAAAAAAGCAGATAACCATTATTCTCTTTTTTTGTCAATTTATCTTGAATAACTTCATTAAAAAGAGACTCTTGATAGTCCCAAGCTTCTTTATATTCTATGTTATTAAGGTCTTTAAAAATTACCTGTCTCATGTTTATATACAATTATAATATTTTCTGATTTTAAAAAAATCAGAAAATATTTGTTAAAAAATTAATG
>CAYRJP010000161.1:3884-5520 GCA_964424425.1 uncultured Bacteroidales bacterium
GGTAAGTCATCTCTATCTACCGAAGTGATTACACAATGTTTTAAGTTTAATTCTTTTACACTTTCGGCAACCATTAACGGTTCATTATTGTCAACCGGCAACGGCTTACCTGTTTTTACATTACAAAATTTACAACTTCGAGTGCAAATATCTCCCAAAATCATAAAGGTAGCAGTTCCTCTTTCCCAACAATCACCGGCATTGGGGCAACTACCGCTTTCGCAAATGGTATGCAACCGTTTACTTATTACCAATCCGTTTACATGCTTATGTGCATGTGCCTTTGGTATTTTTATTTTTAACCATTCCGGCTTACGCGGAATTAAAGGTTTATTATTATTGCTCATTATTGTATAAATAAAATGTTCGGCAAAAGTAATATATTTAGCAGATAAAAAACATTACAAACAACATAAGTTTATATACTTTTAAAACAGTGTTTTAAATTAACAAAACTTTGTAATGTCCTTGATAAATTAAGAAAATATGATTAATCGTTTAAAAAGTCAATATAATTATCGGGAGTAATAACTTTAAATTCAGCATCGGGATATGCTTTTATAAATGAGTTTGGAACTTTTACTTTTCGCTTACCATTCCATTTAAATTCAAAAGCATATAATTTACCGTTTCGTTCTTCGATAAAATCAATCTCTTGCTGTGAGTGAGTTCTCCAAAAATAGTAATTGGCATACACATTAGCGTAAGCGTTTCGTTTTATACGCTCACTTATTAAATAGTTTTCCCATAGAGCACCTGTATCTTGACGCAACGATAATATTCCGAAATTATTTATTACTGCATTTCTTACGCCGGTATCAGCAAAAAATATTTTTCGACTTCTTTTAAGTTCATTTCTCATATTTCGGCTTAAAGGCGATAGTCGAAAAATAACAAATGCTTTTTCTAAAATATCAATATATCGTTCTATTGTAGCTCTGTTTATATCGAGTAAATTCGACAATTCGTTGTATGATACTTGTTGTCCTATTTGCAGAGCCAGAGCTTGCAATAGTTTTTCAAGTTTATTCGATTTTTTTATATTATCTAAAATCAAAACATCTTTAAACAGGTAGCTGTCGGTAATTTGTTTTAAAACTGCAATTTCTTCACCGATAGAAGTTACAACTTCGGGATAACTGCCGAATATAAGTCTGTTTTCAAGATTTTGAAACTCATCAAAAACACCATTATGTGCTGCCAATTCTTGAAATGACAACGGATAAAGGCGATATTCCCACTTACGACCGGTAAGTGGTTCATTGAGATAGTTTGTAAGTTCAAAAGCTGATGAACCTGTAACAATAATTTGCACACCTTCAATATTATCAATTATCAATTTTAACGATAAACCTATATTTTCAATTCGTTGAGCTTCGTCAATTATTAATACTTTATTTTTACCTATTATTTGTTTAAGTTTAACAAGCGATGGAGTATCAAGCAGTTGTCTGGTAGCAGGGTCATCGCCTGTAAAAGATAATATTTTACGTTTTATTTTTTTTCGAATAGCTTTAATTACTGTTGTTTTTCCTGATTGACGAGGTCCAAGAATAATTATTGCTTTTCCGCTGAATAATCTTTTTTTTATTGTTGTTTCCAATATTCTCGTAATCATTTGTATTTCTCTTTAAAA
>CAYRJP010000162.1:0-5516 GCA_964424425.1 uncultured Bacteroidales bacterium
TTTTTAATAGTTATAATAATTAAATAGGCATTATGAATATCTCAAATTTACGCATAGGACTTATTCACTCGTTGATAGGAAAGAATGATGGTGTTTCAATAGTAATAGACCAAACAGTTCATGCCATGGTAAATCATATGGGCATTAGTTTGGGAAATATTTATTTTCTTGCAGCCCACTCTTCACCGCGATTTAATGCTCAAATTGATGAGATTTTTTGGCATAAAAATGAATTGCATACCGAAATTATATCTACATTTTGTCAAAAACCTGCCGATGACCTTGACGAACGAATTGAATTAGAAGCAGTTTTTGCAAAAAATATTATTGCCGAGTGGGTAGAAAAAAACAGTATCGACCTGATAATTACGCATAATACATCGCATCCGTATAATTTTATTACAGCAGTAGCTTTGGGCTATTATTTTGAAGAACTCAGAGAACAAGACCTTATTTGGCCTAAAATAATGGTGTGGTGGCACGACTCTTATTTCGAGCGAAAAGTATTTGAACATCCCAACGATGTAATGAAAAAATATTTGAAATACTTACCCGGCACTTCCGTAGATGCCATAGCATTTATTAATCATCAGCAAATAAAACTTGGTAAAAAGATTTTTAATAAATATGCTCCGCAAATAACGGAAACATTTTTCAAATCGCGAGCAACAGTAGTGCCTAACACAAGTAGTATAGAATGTAGATGTGATTCTAAAAACGCAAAAGGACTTATTGCTCCTGAGGTTGAAAGATACAATCAGTCGTTTTGGAAAGACAGCGGATTGCTTAGAGAACTGAAAAAAAGAGGATTTACTCTTGATGATGCTGCAATATTGTTGCAACATACAAGAATTGTTCCGCGAAAAAAAATAGAAACAGCACTGGAACTTGCATTTAGGTTAGACAAAAAATTTAAAAAAGAAAAACAAAACAAGTGTATTGTTTTATTGGTAACCGGACACTCGGGAGATGAACAGCATTACTATAAACATTGGCTTATAGAATATTATAATAATATGTGCAAAGCTAATCCCGATGCCAATGTAATTTTTTTGATGGGTGAAAATATTATTTTGTCGCACCGCGATATTATTGTAGATAAAAAATATTACAAATTTGCAGAATTACCTTCAATTGTTGCCGACCAAGGCGGAGTAGGAACTTATTTCAGCGAAGTAGAAGGGTTTGGTAATAATTTACTCGAACTTATATCTTATGGAGTTCCTGCGGTTATCAATAAATACGAAATATTTAAAACAGAGATTGAGAAATTTTGCTTTAAGTTACCGGCAGTTGAAAAATGTAAAATAACAAAACAACTTGTAGATGATACTTACAGGTTATTTACCGATATTTCTTACAGAAACAATGTAGTTAAACATAATCTGAAAATATTAAAAGAAAATTTGGGACACCATATTATTGCCGATAAATTGAATCCTGTTTTTCAAGAGATGTTTACAAAAAAACGACCTGAATAATATTTTACAAATTAAGAAGAATCTATTTTTTTAATTCTTTAAACAATTATTGTTAAAAATATTTCAACATTAAACGTATTTTTGTTAACTTGTAATGAAATTAACAAATCAAGCTATTAGCCATGGGTGATTTCTATCAAACATCATACGTTACTACTTTACACAACTTCAGAAATAGATTATTGGAAGATATTGAAGTAGAGCTTCTTAAATACAGTAAAAAAAGACCAATAGGATTGATTATTCCATCGTTATATTCGGAATTAAGACGTCCTGCACTTAAAAATATTGTAAATATTTTAAAAGATATTCCATATCTCACTGAGATTGTAATAGGGCTTGATGCAGCCAATAAAGATGAATTTTTAAAAGCAAAAGAGTTTTTTTCGGTATTACCGCAACATCATCGTATAATATGGAATGACGGACCCGGAATGAAACATCTTGAATTTTTACTTAATGATAAAAATATTCATCCCGGAAATCTCGGAAAAGGTAAAAACGTATGGTTTTGCTTTGGGTATATGATAGCTTCGGCTAAGTCGGAAGCTATTGCATTGCACGATGCCGATATTATTACATACGACAGAGAATTACTTGCACGCCTGCTTTATCCGGTTGTAAAACCGATATTTAATTATAAATATTGCAAAGGTTACTATTTTAGAGCCGACGAAGAAAAAATTAACGGCAGAATGGTTCGCTTATTGGTAACACCGCTATTGCGAACACTTAAAAAATTCCTTGGTTCGCTCGAATATCTTAATTATCTCGATAGTTTCAGATATATTTTAAGCGGTGAATTTTCAATGCGTGCCGATGTGTTAAAAACCATCAGAATACCAAGTGATTGGGGACTTGAAGTAGGAATATTGGCAGAAGTTCACCGAAACAATGCCGTTAGTCGTATCTGTCAGGTTGAAATAGCCGATCGTTACGATCATAAACATCAAGCAGAGTCGTTTGATAATCCCGAAAAGGGACTCTCAAAAATGAGTTTTGATATTTCACGCTCAATATTTGCAAAACTTGCTTCCGACGGCAGTATTTTCAGCGAAGGAATGTTTCGTTCAATTAAAGCAACATATCACCGTATAGCACTTGATATGGTAGAGCAATATAATAACGATGCTGTAATGAACGGATTAAAATTTGACCGTCATAAAGAGGAGCGTCTTGTTGACCAACTTGCCCGTAATGTTTATCAAGCGGGAGTCAGTTATTTAAATAACCCGAATACTACGCCGGTAATGCCAAGTTGGAAACGGGTACTTAGTGCTATTCCTGATATTAGCAGTGTATTTTACGATATTGTTGAGGAAGATAATAAAGATTAGTTATTTTAAATATTACGATAAATAGCAATGATACTTGAATACTTATAATGCTTTTTCTTGAATAATCTTTAAAATTTCTTCTTTCTTCCAAGGTTTAGCAATAAATCCGTCTAAAAGATTATTGTTGCCAAGATAATTTCGAATTTCAGTTTCAGGATATGCCGATAATAGATAACACTTAATGTCAGGTTTAATTTTTTTTACTTCTTCTATTAATTCCATACCGTCCATTTCAGGCATTCTGTAATCGGATATTAAAAAATCAATAGGGGTATTTTGTATTATCTCTAATGCTTCTTTACCTGATATTGCACTATAAACTGTATAAAATTTTTTAAAATTTATTTCAAATAGTTGAATATTAATAGGTTCATCATCAATATATAGTATTGAAATATTCATAGGCTGTAATATTAAAATAAAAAATGTTACTTTCATACAAATATAACAAATTAATATTAAAAATTTTATTACGTTCAATAGATTTTTAACTATAACATTAATTTTCACAAAAAATTATTTTATATTTTTGTAAAACTTTCTATTCTTAAGATAATTAGATTTTCATATTAATTATTTGTAGATTTTGAGAAAAATAATATCTCGATAAAGACTTTTAAATATAACAGATGACAAATATTCATATTATAAGTTTTAATATACCGTATCCTCCCAATTATGGAGGTATTATTGATGTTTATTATAAAATTAAAGCTTTACATGCTAAAGGTGTTAATGTTATACTTCATTGTTTTGATTATGGAAGAGGAAAAACTCCCGAACTTGAAAAAATATGTAAAAAAGTATATTATTATAAACGTGCAACCGGCATATTCAAATCTTTAAGCAAAATACCTTATATTGTTAATTCGCGGTCGAATCCCGAACTTTTAGAAAATTTGATTAAAGATAACTATCCTATTCTGTTTGAAGGGTTGCATACTACATTTTTTATTGATACTAAAGAGTTGGTTGATAGATTGAAAATTGTGAGAACACATAATATTGAGCACGATTATTATAATTTTTTGTATAAGCAGGAAAAAAATATTTTAAAAAAATTATATTATAAAAATGCTGCAAAAAAATTAAAAAATTATGAGTCGGTTCTGAAATATGCAAATTATATTGCAGTAATATCACACAATGATTTTAAATACATTTCATCAAAATATAAGAATGTATTTTGGTTACCGCCATTTCATCCTAACAGTACTGTAAATATTGAGTTGGGAACAAGTAATTTTGCACTATATCATGGTAATTTATCGGTAGCTGAAAATATTAAAGCAGTAAAATTTTTAATTGATTCGTTTAAAAATAAAAAAGAAATTAACTTGTTTATTGCAGGAAAAGATCCTTCTAAAGAATTATATAAACTCACAAAGAATATTTCTAATATAAAAATCATTGCTAATCCAAGCAATAAGCAGATGTTAGAGCTTATTAAAAATGCCCATATTCATCTGTTACCTACATTTCAACCTACAGGTATAAAATTAAAACTTATATCATCTCTGTTTAACGGCAGACATGTTATAACAAATAATGAGATGGTTGATAATACCGGACTTGAAACAGTTTGTCATATTGCAAATACTAAAGCTGAATTTGTTGAAAAAACTGTTAAACTATTTTCAATGCCTTTTGAAAATAAAGATTTAATTATCAGAAAAGAGATTCTGGATAAAAAATTTAATAACAGTAGAAATATTGAATTATTAACTTCTCTTTATTAATATTCAGTAAGTTTCTTTATTGTTTTATAAAATTCATCTGTTATTTCGTTAATTATCTCTTTTACAGGTTGAATTTTGTTAATTATTGCCGATACTTGTCCTATCTCCAGTTCTCCTTCAATGGTGTCACCTTCAAACATTCCTTTTTTAGCACGTCCTTTGCCAAGTTCTTTTTGAAGTATTTCAGGTGAAGCTCCGCTATTTTCAAGTTCTAATATTTTTTTTGAAAAATCATTATTTAATAATCTGACAGGAACTAATTTTTTTAATGCTAAATGAGTATCTCCTTCTGCAGCATTTATAATCATATTTTTAAAATTATTGTGAGCTGATGACTCCAGCGAAGTAGCAAATCTACTGCCTATTTGCACTCCTTCGGCACCTAATGCAAAAGCAGCAGCCATAGCCTGACCGGAACCGATACCACCGGCAGCTATAAGCGGAATATCAATAACTTTTCGTACTTGCGGGATTAAGCACATTGTAGTAGTTTCTTCGCGTCCGTTGTGTCCGCCTGCCTCAAATCCTTCTGCCACCACGGCGTCAACTCCTGCATCTTGACATTTAACGGCAAATTTTGTATTTGCTACCACATGAGCAACTTTTATATTCTTCTCTTGTAATTTTTTTGTCCACAATTTAGGATTTCCTGCACTGGTAAAAACAATGGGAACATGCTCCGATATTATTATATCCATTATTTTATCTATTTCGGGATACAATAACGGAACATTTACTCCAAAAGGTTTATCTGTAGCTTGCTTTGTTTTTTTTATATGTTCAGCCAAAACTTCAGGATGCATACTTCCTGCTCCAATTAGTCCCAAACCACCGGCATTACTCACTGCCGAAGCCAATTCCCAACCGCTGCACCATACCATTCCTCCTTGTATTATGGGCAGGTTTATTTTAAATAATTCTGTTATTCTATTGTTCATTTGCTTGTATTTTATTGTTAA
>CAYRJP010000163.1:0-5478 GCA_964424425.1 uncultured Bacteroidales bacterium
TTAAATTACTGCATTAATATTGTAAAATGCTGTTTTAAACAGTTTTTCAGCCTTCTAATGCATTGCTGTTTAGAATATTGAGCTACACAAATAGAATAATGTTTACTCTAAAAGAACAACAAATTTTCAAAATATTCTTTTTTTTATAAAAATATCATTAAATTCAGTCACTTAACAATTATTTAAACAGATAAAAAATAATTATCTTGCAATAAATAATTTCAATATTCTTAAAAAAAAGAAACAGCTACAAGAATAGTTATGATACAAGTAAAAGATATAATAAAAAAAATAAAGAATATTCGGTTTAATTTGGGTATGCGACTATTCTTTTTTCTGATGGCTACAGCAGCAATAATTTTTTATATAACACTGCTTTTTATAAGTAAAAATCTTAAAAGCAATACCAACAAAAATATAATTGAATTAAATAAAAGTCATGCTGAAAAGTATGCATCAATGATAAAATCGAATATTGAAAAAGATTTTAATATACTTGAATCATATGTTAATTCTGCTGAAAAGCAATCGGTAGTGGGATACTATGAAAAACAATATTTATACGATGATTTATTAAAACAGATGATGGATAATAATCCGCATTTTTTATCTGTTTGGGATTCCAGAGAGCTTCAATATATTAATCCCACATGGGATAAGCCTTACGGACGAATAACGCATTATTATTATAGGGATCAAGATAATGAAATAAAATTCAGTATAGATTCTGCCGATTTAGACGGAGATAATTTTGAGAGTTTATATTACTTTTATAAAATAGTGCCTGAGATTGCAATTACTGACCCTTATATTTATTCATATACAAAATTAGATGTAGATAAAACATTAGAGACAAGTATTTTAATGCCGATAATGAATGATGATAAATTTGCAGGAATAGCAGGAATAGATTTCAGTCTTAAATATTTTCAGCAATTTATTGATTCTATTAATAAAAACAGTATATATAAAGCAACATTATTTTCTTACAACGGAGATATTGTAGCTCATGAAAAGAAAAATTTTATAGGTAAAAATATTGTGGTAGTAGATACATTTTTAACTACCAGATTTAGTATATTAGATAGAATACAATCAGATTCGTTGAGTTTTTTTATTTTAAAAAACAGTGCCGGCGTTGATAGTATGTTTTTTGCTTTATATTCTTTTACCATAGGAGAAACTCATACTCCGTGGGGAATATTAATATCATCATCACTTGAAGATGTGCATAAGCAATATCGGTCTGCTTATAAGATATTGTTAAATGCTATGATGTTAGGATTAATAATATTAAGTATAACAATTATTATCTTTTCGTTAAGTATTTCGTCACCATTAAAAAAGATAGGCAAAATAGTAGATAAATTAGCCATTGGCGATGTACATAATATTGAAAAACTTGAAATAAAAACTAAAGATGAGTTGGGAGAGATGGCTCAGTCGGTTAATACAGTTATTGAAGGATTAAACAGAGTAACACTTTTTGCTGAGAATATAGGTAAAGGAAATTATGATTATCATTTTAATGAATTAAGTAAAAATGATGCTTTGGGGCATGCTGTAATAGAGATGAGAGATAGTCTTAAAAAAGCAAAAATAGAAGAAGAAGCAAGAGCAGAAGAAGCACGACAGCTGGAATGGGCATCTCAAGGTATGAATATTTTTAATAAAATTCTTAGAGTTGATTATAGAGATTTAACACAATTATCTTACGAAATAATAAAAAATCTTACAGTGTATTTAGATGCCCATATGGGAGGAATTTATATAAAAACCGACTTAAACGAGCAAGAGTTTGAGTTAATATCTTTTATAGGATTTAATAAAGATAAATATAATAAGAGAATTATAAATACTGATAGTGGGCTTATAGGTCAATGTATTTTAGAAAAGCAAACCATTTTCATGAATGATATTCCCGAAGATTTTGACATGGTAACCAGTGGATTAGGTAGTTCAACTCCGCGTGCGGTTCTTATTGTGCCGTTACTTACCAACAAAAACTTAATGGGTTTAATAGAAATTTATTCATTAAAAGATATAAAACCATATCAAATAAAATTTGTTGAGCGTATTGCCGAAACCATAGCATCAACTGTAACAGCAGTTAAAACTAATGTTCGAACAGCCGAATTACTTGATAAATCAAGAAAACAAGCCGAAGAACTTGAACAGCAAGAAGAGGAGATGAGACAAAATATGGAAGAAATGCAAGCTACTCAAGAAGAAGCATCTAAAAAAGAAACAGAACTCAGTGCTGTTATCGAAGGATTTAACAAAATAATGCCTGTTATAGAATATGATATTACAGGTAAAGTAATAGGTGTAAATGATATCTACCTTTCATTTCATAAAGTTCAAAAATCTCAGATTATAGGCAAACAACACAAAGCCGATTTGTTTATGAACGAAGCAGAACAAACAAAACATAAAGAGTTCTGGAATAATTTGGCAGATGGTAAACCTCAAGAAATTATAGAATATGTTAAATCAGGTAAAGATGATTATTGGTTTATAGAGAAATTTTTACCCGTTGTAGATAAATTTGGGTTTGTGCATAAAATTATTTGTGTAGAGTTTGATATTACTAACTCGAAAAAAACAGAAAGTCAAATTAAACAAATAAAAACCGGAGGCGATAAATTTGAAGAAGATAAAAATAGAAATGTAAATGCTCGCTCTATAAATCTTAATCAAGAATTTGAAATAATAGACCTTACATATCTTAAAATGGTTTATAAAAAAGACCCGTATAAGATTTATAATATATTGAAATTATATTATGATACTTTGCCGGCTCAGGTCTTGGAAATTAAAGAAATAGCAGAAAATAAAGATTATGATAAGTTGAAACAAAAAATAAATAATCTTAAAACAAAAATGAGCTATCTCGGATTAAAAGTTGTTTATGAACATTTGCGAAATCTTGAGAAAATGTTAGCTGAAGAGAGAAATCTTGCTGAAATACCGGATATAATTAAAAATATTTCATCTTTTTGGAGTAGTGCTCTCGAAGAGTTGGAAAGGATATTAGAGATTAAATAATTAAACGTAATATTGATATAAAGTAATTTACTGTTTGTAAATGTTTAATATAAAAGTAAAATGAAATTGAAGCTAAATACAAAAATGATATTATATATTTTAGGAGCAAGTATCCTTATTTATGGAACTGCTTTTACTTATATAACCGTAAATTTATTCTCTAATAATTATAATAATACACTACAAATAGTTAATAATAAAATTGACGTAAGTATTAATAAAGCTGAACAAATGTTAAATAAATATATGGTGTCGGCTTTAACATTATCAGAAATATTATCAGAATATGATAAAATACCCGAAGATAAAAGAAGACAGTATTTTTCTGATATAATGATTAATATGCTTAAAAAAACAGAATCTTATACTTCTGTATGGACAATATGTGAAAACTCTACAATTGACAGCTTAGACTATAAATATATAAATAAAAAAGGAAGTTCTGTTTTAGGTAATTTTGCACCTATTTATTATAAAAACAATGATACAATTTTATTATACGACCAAATAGATACTGTGGCAGAGCAGGTTTTTAGCGGCAAAGTATATACATATATGAAAAAACATAAAAAGCCCACTATTATCGAACCATATTATTACTCTTATACAGGTAAAAAAAGTGATGAAGTTTTTGAAACAAATATTGTAACTCCTATTACAAGCAACAATAAATTTATAGGTATTATAGGTATTGATATTTCAATGCAGTATATACAAAATGAATTTTCACAATTAGCACCGGTTAAAGGTTCAATGGTATATATTATTACCGATGAAGGAAATTTTTTGATTCATCCCGATTCAAGTTTTATAGGTAAAAATGTTTCGGAATATTTTACCGAATCAGAAAATAAATTTGATATTTCCAACCTGATAAAAGAAGGTGAAACAGTTACTTTTACATCAATAGACCCTCAATCTAATCAAGAGAGTATGTTTATTATTAAGCCGGTAAATATTTATAAAACAAATACAAAATGGGCTTTTTGTTTGACAATACCTAAAAAAGAAATATATAGCCAAGCATATCTAATTTTAGAGCAAACAATTGTTTTAGGTTTAATAGGATTTATATTAATATCAATAATTATTTTAATTATAGCACGTTCAATAACACGTTCAGTTAAAGTAACCACAAATGTTTTAGAACGAGTATCGCAAGGAGATATTAAAAATATTGAATTGAATAAAAATTTTTATAATGATGAAATTAAAGATATTACTGACTCTTTAAGTAGTTTGATTTCGGGATTAAACTCTGCTGCAAACTTTGCACAGCAAATAGGTGATGGTAATTTAAAAGCCGAATATAAACTATTAAGTAATAAAGATATTTTGGGAGCTTCGCTGATAAAAATGCAAAAAAGTTTAGCGAAAGCTCAAAAAGCTGAAAAAGAAAAGAAACAATTAGACGAAAAACGTAATTGGGTTACTCACGGATTGGCTGAATTCGGTGAATTAATACGTCAACATAACGACAATATGGAGATGTTTACAATGAATATTGCTAAAAGTCTTGTCGAATATGTTGGTGCTGCACAAGTAGCTATATACATTAATAAAAAAATTGAAAACGATGACGCAGAGAATATTACTGATATTTTTGAGTTAAAAGCTGCTATTGCATACGGTAAACCCGTAATGTTAACAAAATCTTTTGAATCGGGACAGGAATTGTTAGGAAGAGTAGCTGAGGAAAATAAAACTATTTATCTTGAACAATTACCTCAAAATTATGTGTTGCTCTCACCCGGAATGCAAGATGCCAAACGTCCTGATAATTTATTGATTGCTCCTATTCATATCAATAAAACAACAATGGGGGTAATTGAACTATTATCGTTTAAAAATTTTGATGAATATGAAATAGATTTTGTAAATCAACTTTGTGAAAATATTGCCGCTGTTGTTGCCAGTGTACAAATGAATATTCAAACATCACAACTTTTAAAACAATCGCAGTATCAAGCCGATGAACTTGCTCAACACGAAGAAGAAATGCGTCAGAACCTTGAAGAAATGCAAGCTACCCAAGAAGAAACCGCAAAAAAACAAGAAGAGCTCAGAACTTATATCTCAACTATAAAAACATCTGTTATGATTGCCGAACTTGATGTCAATGGTAGAATACTTGATGTAAGTCCGCAAATGAGTTCTGTTTACGGTTCATCCGAAGAAAATATGAAAGGGAAATATCTTGAAGCATTTATTTCAAGCGATAAGCAGTCTCAAAGCGAATATTTGGAATTTTGGGATAACGTAATAAACAAAGGTGAAGGTAAGAGGTATCAAAAATTTATTAAACGCAATAAAGCTGTTTGGTTGCTCGAAACATATACAGTAATCAAAAAAGACGGCATGTTGCCTAAGATTGTTGTTGTTGTTGTTGATAAAACCGAAGAAAAAGAATTAAGTGAGAAATTAAAACAA
>CAYRJP010000164.1:0-5470 GCA_964424425.1 uncultured Bacteroidales bacterium
AACATCTATTTTTAACTTTACAAACATTCAACTTTATAAACTTTCTGCTAATTAATTCTTATTCCAAATTTTCCTCAATCTGTTTTTTTACATATTCAAGAAGCTCTCCTTCCGAATTAAAATCTTTTCTATCAATTGATTGCAGTGCTGTATATTTTAATCGCAATCCTATATTCAGAGGAAAACTACCCCATTTAAGCAATCTATAATTACCGTTGATAACAAACGGCACAATTAAAGCCAACGGCGATGCTTTAAGCAAAGTTTTAAACCCCGCGAGTTGAAATTTTTTCAATTTGCCGTTTTTGCTCCTTGTTCCTTCGGGAAAGATACAAGCCGACCACTTTTTTTGCTCCATATTTCTACCGAGTTTCAAAATCTCTTTTATAGCCTGCGAACCGCTTTTACGATCGATAAGAGCAGAGCCGCCTTTTTTTAAATTGTATGATATACTTGGAATACCTTTGCCGAGTTCTTTTTTTGAAATAAATTTCACATGATGTTTGTGAAATCCCCATACTACCGGTGATATGTCAAACATACTTTGATGATTTGAAACTATAATCAACGGAGTGTTTTCGGGTAAATTATCAACTCCGTGAAACGATGGTCGGCAGAACAATGTGTAAAGATTTTTTACCAAAAGATAATTAAGTGCATCAACAGTTTTTTTATGAGCCGAATATCCAAACAAATTGTAAGCTATTACCTGAGTTATATGAAATATACCCAACAAAGCACCAAAAATAAAATAGTAGATTAATGTTAAAGGATAAGCAAGAAGTTTTTTCATATTTTTAGTATCAATAATTTTTTAACAAAAATATAGTATTTTACCGTAAAAATTGCAGAAAAACATTTCTTTTAAAAAAGAACAAAACACAACCTATTTGTAATTTTGCATTATTATTAAAACAAACATTATTATTGCTATAAAACTTTGCAACTACTTATTAGCTGCGAATACAACAAAGGCATCCTATAATGGATGCCTTTGTTATTAAATATTACATTAAATTTATTTCTTCTCGCCAAGATATTTATCAATAACTATTAACAATTTATTAATATTTATCGGTTTTCTGATAAAACTGTCAAATTTTGAATTCTCAACTTTTTCTTTATCAATATCACTTTCATAAAATGTTTGAGCTATAATAGGAATATCAGGATGTTTCTTTTTTATAATATCAGCAGCTTCAAAACCATCAACTTCGGGCATAACAATATCCATCAAAACAAGGTCTATATCACTGTTATTGATAATATCAACAGCTTCGTTGCCATTTTCAGCTCTAATAATTTTAACATTGGTGGATGATAATATTTTTTCTAAAAATAAGAAATTTGCATCTTCATCTTCTGCCACCAAAATTGTTTTTAATTTCCAATTAAAAATCATAATTATGTAGTTGTTTGGTTGAAATTAGAAGTAGCATGATAATTTGAAACATACTATTTTAATAAAAGTATAAAAAAATTATTGAAAATCTATGTAAACACATGCTTTTTCTTTCGAACAAGTTATATATACTGGTCTTATGCACAATCTAATTCATGCCGAGTTTTATATAATTTATCAAAAAAAGTAAATCTTTTTTATGCATCTTTTTAAATTATTTTGATTTCTTAAAGAAACCTATTATATTCAGTCAAAATTATTTGAGTATGAATAAGGTAGCAATAATATCCAACAGGCTATTTAGTATAAATTTTATTTTTACTATCTTGTTTATATTCAGCATATTACCGGCTTGTGCGAAATTAAATAGCACAGAGCAACAAGCAAATGTAATTACAACAATAACAATAAATGACAGTTTATTATGGACTATTGGTTTTATAATTGTCTGTTTTATTTCACTTATATATTTTTGGATCGATTATCAAGTATCAAAAGAAAAATATTTATTAGAACAAGAAATTAACAACCGAACAAAAGAACTTTCGGAACAAAAAGCAAAATATGAAGAACTTTTAACTAATTATTTACCAAAAGAAGAATTTAAAAAGTTAAAAGAGTCAATAAAAGATAAAACAAAACGTTATAAAATGGTGACAGTTCTTTTCTCAAATATATTGGGATTTACAAAAGTTGCCGAGCAAGAAAATGCAAACAGATTAATAGATGATATTGATAAGTTCTTTTTTAAATTTGATGAAGTTGTAAAAAAATTACATATTGAAAAATTAAAAACAATAGGAGATTCGTATATGTGTGCAGGGGGTATCCCCGAAAAAAACAGAACAAATCCTATTGAAGTAGTTTTGGCTGCTTTTGAGATGCAACAATATTTAAATTCGATTAAAGCACAATATATAGCCAAAAAACAAAAGATATGGGACTTACGCATAGGTATTCATACGGGTCCTGTTTTTAGCAACTCAACAAAAAACAAAAAAAAGCTCGAAGTGTGGGGCGATACTGTTAACATAGCAAGCAGAATGGAGGCTTCGGGAGAAATTGGTAAAGTAAATATCACAGGCATGACCTATGAATTGGTAAAAGATTATTTTATTTGCCAATATCGCGGAAAAATGCCGGTTAAATATAAAGGAGAGATTGATATGTATTTTATTGAAGGGTTTAGACCTGCTTTGTCAATTGACGGAACAGGATTAAAGCCCAACAAAATTTTTACTGTAAGATTAGGACTTGTAAGATTTGATGATCTTGAAGAACATGTCCTTAATTTATTAGAAAATAATTTACCCGATAAATTATACTATCATAATTTAAAGCATACAATAGATGTTACCGTTCAGGTAGAGTTAATAGGCCGTCAAGAAGGTATATCAGATGAAGAGATGCTTTTGTTGAAAACAGCAGCTTTATTTCATGACACAGGATTTATAAGAACTTATAAAAACCATGAAGAAGCAGGTGCGGAAATAGCAAAAGAAATATTACCTAAATTTGATTATTCGGAAGAACAAATCGAAAAAATTTGTAAATTGATTTTAATTACAAAATTACCGCCTAAACCAAACACCTTGCTTGAGCAAGTTATTTGTGATGCAGACCTTGATTATTTAGGAAGAGTGGATTTTATTCCTGTATCGGAAACACTATTTAGAGAACTTAAAGAACACAATATAATAGAAGATGACATCAACAAATGGAACGAAATACAAATAAAATTTATTGAAGGTCATCAATACTTTACAGAAACTGCAAAACGCTTGCGTGATGTAAATAAAAACAATCAATTGGAATCAATTAGGAGATTAGTTGAAGAAAATAATTAACTTTGTAAAATAGGAACAATAATTAATGCCAAATCAGTTATGTCAAAGAAAAGAAAAGATGTGATAATCGTCCCATGGGACTACACTGAATCAAGCGAAGTAGCATTGATGCATGCCATTCAACTTGCCAAAGAAGTTAATAATCATATCATGCTTTCTCGATTCTTGGAAAGTCCCGGATTATTTGCAGGAAAATCAAAAAAAGAAAAAATTATTGCCGAAGAAAAAGAAAAACTAAAAGTTGTCGGCGAAAGAATCCTTAAAGAATACAATATGAATCCTTTTGTTCATGTTGAACTCGGACTTTCTTTTAAAAACTTTTACGGGTTGGTTAAAGATGCAAATGCAAACTTAATTGTAATAGGAGGAACTTATACAATTAACTCAAAAAGCACCCTTAAACCCAATAAAATGATTACGCGATTAAAAGGATTGGATATTCCTTTTATCGTTGCTCAAGAAAAGCCTGCTCATGCTTATTATAAAGAAATTGTTGTTCCGCTTGACCATGACAAAAATTACAAAGAAACATTAAACTGGGTTGTATATCTGTCTAAATATTACAATTGTAATATAAATATTATCAAACCTTTCTTATATGATGAATATAAAAAGAAAGATATGGCAAGTAATATTTATTTTACTAAAAGAACATTAGACAAAAAGAATATTATTTACGGAATAAAAACAGCTAAGAAAAATAAAGCATTTCAAGATGAAGTATTAAAATTTGCCGAAAATATTGATGCCGACCTTATTGTAATGATGGTTAAAAAATATAAAAAGTTTATTTCTATTAAACCCGATTACAAAGAACGAATACCTATTATGGTTGTCAACAGAAACAGCAAGATAATCAAATACGGCAGTTTCAGATAAAATTATAATTATTTATAATAAATTATACATGATAACTAATTATATATAATAATTATAATAAATATATTTATCTGATTAATATCTCATAATATGAGAAAGTTTTTTCAATAATTTTGAAAATCATTTGGCATTAACTTTATTGAAATTACAACAACTCTTATATTCAGAAATATATATCTTATTTTTAATAACTTCTGTTTTTTTAAACATTAGTATTTTGTTGGCTTAACTATTATTATTGTATATTTTTATTGCCTTAAAATTTTTATTGAAAAACAATTAAAACCTAAGAAAATGAATAAAGATATAGAATGGGGAAAATTATCGTTTGGTTATACTAAAACCAACTATAATGTCAGATGCTATTATAGAAACGGCAAATGGGGCGAACTTGAAGTTTCTTCATCGGAGCATATACCGATTCACATGGCAGCAACAAGCCTTCATTACGGACAAGAGGCTTTTGAAGGATTAAAAGCATTTAAAGGAAAAGACGGAAATATTCGTGTATTCAGATGGGAAGAAAATCACAAGAGACTTGTAAACTCGGCAAATGGTATTATGATGCCCGAAGTTCCTGCCGATATTTTTTGGAATGCTTGCAAAACAGTAATTAATCTTAATAAAGAATATGTTCCTCCTTACGGAACAGGAGCATCTTTTTACTTACGCCCTTTACTGATAGGAACAGGTGCTGAAGTAGGCGTAAAACCGGCAGACGAATATCTGTTTATGATTTTCGGAACACCGGTAGGACCTTATTTTAAACAAGGATTTAAACCCGTAAATATTCAAATTGTAAGAGACTCTGACAGAGCTGCTCCTTTGGGAACAGGTGTTTATAAAGTCGGCGGAAATTATGCTGCCAGCCTTGTATCGGGCGATAAAGCTCACAAAAACGGTTATGCTGCCGCTTTGTATCTTGATGCCAAAGAGAAAAAATATATTGACGAATGCGGACCTGCAAACTTCTTCGGCATTAAAAACAATACTTATATTACTCCTAAATCAAGCTCTATTTTACCAAGTATAACCAACAAAAGTTTGATGACTTTGGCTGAAGATATGGGTTTGAAAGTTGAGCGTCGTAAAGTGCCTGTTGAAGAACTTGCAGAATTTGAAGAATGCGGAGCTTGCGGAACAGCTGCAGTAATATCGCCAATTGCTAAAATTGATGATATTCAAGGCGACGGCTCTGAATATATTTTCAGCAAAGACGGTAATGCAGGACCCGTATCAACAAAACTATACGAAAAACTTCTTGCTATTCAAAACGGAGAAGTTGAAGATAAATTTAATTGGGTTACTATTGTTGAAGAATAACCTGATTTTTTTCATCTAA
>CAYRJP010000165.1:0-5467 GCA_964424425.1 uncultured Bacteroidales bacterium
ATAAAAAGTATGGTTTTTTTAAAATAAGTTATATATTTGACATGCACTCTTCACTTCATTTTGTTACTTTTTCATGGGTTAATTAATCAAGTGCGAAATTAAAGGGCTGCCTCCCGGCAGCCCCACTTGTTTTTATACGGTTAATAAATTATTTCCTATTATATTTTCTTTTATTCTTGCATACACATATCTATAATTATACATTTGTGCAAATTTTTTGCTATGACTGTTGATTTAACACAAATATATATTGTAGGAATCAGAGTAGATGAGCCTGTAACCGTTTTAACCGACCTTGTTGTTGCGGCGGTATGTTTTTATGCTTTTTACAAACTTAGTAAAGCACCCGTAAAAAACAATGTTCATCTGTATTTAAAATACTATTTTTTATCAATGGGCATTGCTACATTTATTGGCGGAGTGGTAGGACACGGTTTTTTATATCTATTTAAAGCCGAATGGACACTATCAGAAGATTTTGTTGCTTTTGTAACAAAGATTGTCGGCGAAAGTCGTATGCACGAAGCTGCTAATCCTTGGAAATTGCCCGGATGGCTTACAAGTATGTTTTCGGTTGCTTTGGTTGAACGGGCATCAATAGAATATGCAAAAAGTATTATCAACAAAACAATGGGCAAAATATTTTCATGGGCAAACATTATTGAACTGCTTACTTTTGTTACCATTACTTTTTCTACTCTAAATTTCTTTTTTGTTGAAGTTCATACTTTTTACGGATTTATGATTATTGTATTAAGTCTTAATTCAATAATTTATTATAAAACAAGGAGCAAAGGGAGTAGAGCATTTTTAATTGCCGTTGGCTTTGCCGCTGTTGCCGCTCTGTTTTTTATGAATCAGTGGTCACTATGTAAATGGTTTAACTATTTTGATATAAGTCACAGTTTTATGGCATTGTCAGCTTATATGTTTTATCGCGGTGCTACATACATTATTGATCATCCGCTCGAAAGTTTACACCAAATAAAAAAATAATCTACTTTCCTTCATACGGCACTCTGTTCAGTAAAGAGCGTCCCAGTGTAATTTCGTCGGTATATTCAATTTCATCGCCCACCGATATACCACGGGCAAGAGTAGTAATACGAACATTTTGTTGAGATAATCTTCGATAGATATAAAAATTTGTGGTATCGCCTTCCATAGTAGTGCTTAAAGCCAAAATAACTTCGTTAATATCTTCGTTTTTTATTCTCTCTTCAAGCGAATCAATGTTAAGGTCACGGGGAGCAATACCTTCCATTGGCGATATTCGACCACCCAAAACATGATACAATCCTTTGTATTGCAAGGTGTTTTCAATGGCAATAACCTCTTTTATTGTTTCAACAACACAAACAACCGACGTGTCTCTGTTGGGATTAGAGCAAATTGAGCAATATTCGTCTTCGGAAATATTATGACATCGTTTACAAATTTTCACGTCACGTTTCATCTCTTCAACCGCTTTTGCAAAAGCAAAAGTATCTTCGTCAGATTGATGCAAAAGGTGTAACACCAACCGTAAAGCTGTTTTTTTACCTATTCCGGGAAGTTTTGAAAATTCACTAACCGCATTTTCCAATAATCGCGACGGAAGTTGTTGTAAATCCATAACATCAAATGTATATCTTAAAAATCGCAATAAAGATAGTTACTTACTTTTATTACCACAAATAGCTTTTTTTCTTTAAAAACCGAAATAATTACAATATGTTTGTAAATGATAATTAGTTGAAAGTTGAAAGTGAAAAGTTGAAAGTTATTGCTGTATAAAATTTAAAAAATTACTTCGTCAAATATATGCAGAGTTGTAAATTAAAAATACATAATATTTTATGACACCTTTTCAGATAATAATTATACTAACCTCTTATTTTTTTATACTTTTTGTTATATCGTATTTTACGGGTAAAAAAGCAGGTAACGATGCTTTTTTTAATGCCGATAAAAAATCGCCGTGGTATGTTGTTGCTTTCGGAATGATTGGAGCAAGTTTATCGGGAGTCACATTTATATCAGTTCCGGGTTGGGTAGGCACTACGCAATTTTCGTATATGCAGATGGTATTGGGGTATATTTTAGGATATTTTGTGGTTGCCAATGTGTTGATGCCTGTTTATTACAAATTGAATCTTACAAGTATTTATACTTATCTTGAACAACGATTTGGCAGAGTATCGTATAAAACTGGAGCATCGCTTTTTTTGTTTAGCAGAGTTATAGGAGCATCATTCAGGTTGTATCTTGTAGCCAATGTATTGCAAATGACAATTTTTAATGCTTTTAATATCCCTTTTTGGATAACCGTAACGGTAACAATATTGCTTATTTGGCTATACACGTTTAAAGGCGGAATAAAAACAATAGTATGGACCGACACTTTGCAAACTCTATTTATGCTTTTGGCAATCGGTTTTAGTATATATTTTATTGCCAACGCCATGAATCTTAATTTTTACGAAACTTTTACAACAATAAAAAACAGCGAATACTCACGAATATTCTTTTTTGACAATCCGAATGAAAAAAGTTGGTTTTTCAAACAATTTTTTTCGGGAGCATTTATTACAATAGTAATGACAGGGTTAGACCAAGATATGATGCAAAAAAATCTGACTTGCAGAAATATTAACGAAGCAAAAAAGAATATGTATTGGTATGGGATAGCATTTGTTCCCGCAAATCTGCTGTTTATGTCGTTGGGAGTATTGCTGTATATTTTTGCTTCACAAAACGGCATTGCCATTCCCGAAAAAGCCGATGACCTGTTTCCGCTTATCGCGACACAAGGTTATTTGCCACAAATAGTTACGGTATTTTTTATGCTCGGACTTATAGCAGCCGCTTATTCAAGTGCCGATTCGGCATTAACATCGCTAACTACATCATTTTCAATAGATATTCTTGAAATACGTAAAAAAATTTATCCGAAAGAAAGAAAAGAAAATATTCGTAAATTTGTTCACATAGGAATATCTGTTCTTTTGGGTATTGTAATTTTAATGTTTGGGGCATTAAACAATGAAAGTGTGATAAGTTCACTGTTTAAATTTGCGGGCTATACTTACGGACCACTGTTGGGGTTGTATGCATTCGGTTTTTTTACAAAATATGCAATTCACGATAAATATGTTTGGATTATTGCTGTTTTGTCACCTGTAATTTGCATTGCAATAAGTATTTTTTTAAGCAATAATTTTAATTATCATATAGGGTTTGAATTGTTGATTTACAATGGATTATTAACTTTTATGGGATTATTTTTAATAAAAAAACAGATTATACGCAACTAATAAAATACTTCTGCCGTCTATTAAACGGTATCTAAAAATTAAAACTTAAAGTTTTGTCAGACGATTTAGATAAAATAATAAAGGACTGTAAAAAAAACAGACCTGAGGCACAAAAGAAACTTTACGAACGTTTTTCTTCGAAAATGTTCGGAGTTTGTTTACAGTATTCAAAAGATTATACTGAAGCCGAAGATGTCTTACAAGACGGATTTGTTAAAATTTTCACAAAGATATCGCAATTTAATTTTAACGGCTCATTTGAAGGGTGGATGCGTCGGATAATGGTAAACTGTGCACTTGAACGCTATCGTAAGCATAATTTGCTTTATGCAGTTCCCGACATCAGCGATTACGACAATAAATTTTCGTGTGACGATGTTATGGGAGAAATTTCAAGTAAAGAGTTGTTGGGTTTAATTAAAGAGTTGTCGCCACAATACAGAGTGGTGTTTAATCTTTATGCCATTGAAGGTTATTCGCATCAAGAAATTGCCGAAAAACTTAGTATTTCGGTAGGAACATCCAAATCAAATTTATCAAGAGCCAGAGTTGTTCTTCAAGAGAAAGTTAAAGAACTATATAAAGAGAAAATGCAGAATGTTAAATTAGTAGTAAAATAATATCATGACAATACAACAGGATATAGACAGGTTATTTAAACAAGGATTACACGAATATTCGGAGAATCCGCCAAATTTTGTTTGGAATAATATCGAACACCGGCTTAACAAAAAACGATTAAAGCAAAAACGAAATATTGTTTATTCAATAGCTGCTTCGATTGCGTTGTTGCTGTCGTTTGGTTCGGGTTATATGTTTACTCATATACAGAAAAAACAGATAGCCGATAATTCGGAAATATTATTACCACAAAATGAAACAAAAGAAAACAGTAGTAAACAAATAGAAAATATTAATACAAACAATAATAATCCTATTGAAAATAATACAAAAAATAAACCTGCTGTTATTACTAATAAGATACAAAATTCTTTAAAAAATAAAATAACATCTAATAAACCTATCAATAATAAGCAAAATGAATCCGGTAAAATAAAGAAAGTTCATTCGGCAGGAGTATTGTTGTCGCCAATGTATGCGGGAACTGCTGTTTATGATAATATTGAAGCATCTTCAAATAATTCGAATAATAAAGTTACACTTATTAATAGTAAAGAAAAAAAATCAGAATCGGTTATAAATGATGATGATGAAACTGAACTAAAAAAAATAGATAGAATAAGTGTTTTTTTACCGATTATTGAACCTGATAAAGAGATAAAATATGAATGTTATGATTTAGATTCTTACACTTATGCAGAAAACTCTGTTTCAACTAAAAAAACACAATCGTGGGGTGTAGGACTAGGTGCAACTCCGCTGTTTAGTTACAGAACAGTAAGTTCGGTGTCTTCCGAATCGAATAATAATGCTGATGTTTTTTCGGGAGATTATTCAAACGAAAAACCTTTTACAGCTTATTCGGCAGGTGTAAATATAAATTACAAAGTAGCCAAAAGATGGAAAATAAATTCAGGATTGTATGTTTCACAAACAGGTTTAATATCGGAAGGTATTGTATTAAATGAAATTCCGCCGACAAATAATAATATAGATAATTATTATACAGTAAATACATCTAACGGGAATATAAATATTAATGGTTCACCCAATGAATTGATAAGCAAATTTTCGCAGGATAATTCAGTTGATAACACAGTAAATCCGCCATTACTACCGGGGCAACCAAGTTTAAATGATAATATTAATGAACTTGATGCTACATTTGTGCAAACTTATGATTATTATGAAATTCCGCTTGTAGTGAGTTATGCTGTTATTGACAGAAAGCTAATAATGAATCTTTCGGGTGGATTAAGCACAAATATAATGTATAACAATAGCGTATATTTTGAAGATAATAGTACAAAATATGAATTGAATGCTGAAACAGAAAATTTAAATAATATAAGTTATTCAGGTATTCTAGGTATTGGTGTTGAATATCCGATAATTAAAAAGTTGAATTTTAATTTACAACCTACATTACGTTATTCTTTAACACCAATAAATAATTCAGGTTCGGTTTATCCGTATTCTTTTGGAATTTATACAGGACTTAAATATAATTTTTAAAATATTTTTTATTCAGCTCGGAAAAATAAAAAGCC
>CAYRJP010000166.1:0-2636 GCA_964424425.1 uncultured Bacteroidales bacterium
ATTAAATTGTTAATTTCTTTTTGATAACTATTTTTTATACTATACAATTCATATTTATTGTTGTATTACCTTTAAAATTCAAAATTGATGCAAGGGAATACCGTGAAAATCGGTAGCTGTCCCCGCAGCCGTAAATTGCATTAACGCTTTAATTATAAAAGTCACTGTTTGGCTAACAAACCGAATGGGAAGGCAAATTAAAGAGCAACAAGCCGGAAGACCTATCAATTTTGAATTAAATATTCGTAGCTTTCGGGAGAAAAGCTTAGAAAGATAAACCTTTCTTGTGTTTTATCCTCAGCTACCATTAATTGTTTAATTTAAAATTTAATTAGTTATGAAAATTAATGGTACTACCAAAACAGTACAAAAACGCGACGGCAGATTAGTGCCTTTTGATGCGGGAAAAATTTCGTTTGCAATTTTCAAAGCACTACGTGCCACAGGAAACCCCGACAGATATTTGGCAAACAAAATTACCGGTAAAGTAATTAACAAAATCAACTCTGACGTTCCAAAAGTTGAAGAAATTCAAGACCTTGTAGAGTTTGAATTATTTGAACAAAAATTATATAACGCTGCTAAAGCTTATATTATTTATCGCAAACAACACGAAAATATTCGTAACGTTAAAGAGTTATTTTCAAATATTGACATTATCGACGATTATATTAACAACAACGACTGGCGAATAAAAGAGAGTGCAAATTCAACCTATTCACTGCAAGGAATGAATCAACATGTTTCTACAATAATAAGTTCACAATATTGGCTTAATAAAATTTACCCGTCGGAAATTGCAAATGCACATAAACAAGGCAAACTACATATTCACGACCTTGGTTATGTAAGTGTTTACTGTGTAGGCTGGGATTTACAAGAACTGATTACCGTAGGTTTTAGAGGTGTTCCGGGAAAAGTAGAAAGTAAACCCGCTAAACATTTCAGAACACTGCTCGGACAAATTGTAAACTTTTTTTACACTATGCAAGGTGAAGCTGCCGGAGCACAAGCATTTTCAAATTTCGACACCTATTTAGCCCCATTTATCAGACTCGACAACCTTAGCTACCACGAAGTAAAACAAGCCCTGCAAGAATTTATGTTTAATATGAATATTCCTACCCGCGTAGGATTTCAAACACCATTTACCAATATCACTCTTGACCTTGTAGTGCCCGAAAACATGAAAAATACCGCTGTAATTTTAGGCGGCATGTTACATAACTCAACATACGGTGAATACCAATACGAAATGGATATTTTTAATAAGGCTTTCGCCGAAGTAATGACAGAAGGTGATGCAAACGGTCGTATATTTTCGTTTCCCATTCCCACATATAATATAACCAAAGATTTTGATTGGAACAACGAATATCGCAAACCTATTTGGGATATGACAGCCAAATACGGTATCCCTTATTTCTCAAATTTTGTAAATTCAGACATGTCGCCCGATGATGTTCGCTCGATGTGTTGCAGATTACGACTTGACACAACGGAGTTAAAATCACGCGGCGGAGGTCTCTTCGGAGCTAATCCTTTAACAGGCTCCATTGGTGTTGTTACACTTAACTTACCACGTATAGGTTATGAATCGAAAACCGAAGCCGAACTTTTTCAACGCATTGAAAAACTAATGACAATAGCAAAAGAGAGTCTTGAAATTAAGAGAAAAGTTATTGAAAGATTAACTGAAAACGGACTTTATCCTTACTCTAAGTTCTATCTGCGTAAAATAAAACAACGCAACGGAACTTATTGGGATAATCATTTTTCAACAATAGGTATTGTTGGAATGAACGAACTGTTACTCAACTTTTTCGGTTTTGATATTACATCCCGAAAAGGTAATGCTTACGCAGAAAAAATAATGGAATTTATGCGAAATAAGCTGCAAGAATTTCAAAACGAAACCGGTCATATTTACAACCTTGAAGCTACACCTGCCGAAGGAACAACATACCGGCTTGCTCAAATTGACAAAGCACAATATCCCGATATTATTACGGCAAACGAAAAACAGGTAAGAGAAAACAAAGCTGCACCTTATTATACAAATTCAAGTCAATTGCCGGTAGGTTATACCGATGATATTTTTGAAGCTCTTGAACTTCAAGATAATCTACAAACAAAATATACGGGAGGAACAGTTTTTCATACTTTTGTAGGCGAAAGTCAACTACCGCCTGAATCTGTAAAACAATTGGTAAAAACTGTTTGTAAAAACTTTAAATTACCGTATTTTACATTATCACCAACTTTCAGCATTTGTCCCGAACACGGATATATTTACGGCGAACACAAATACTGTCCCGAATGTGCAAAACAAAATAATCAAACCGAATGCGAAGTTTATTCGCGAATTGTAGGCTACCTGCGTCCTGTTGACCAATGGAACGACGGAAAACAATCGGAATTTAACGACCGTAAACTTCTTGATAAAAAAATAAATATAAAAGAATGTGAAACTATTGAAGAGTTAGTATAAAACAAGAGCAGTAGTTAAGTTTCTTTTCATTTTTAAAGACATCGCAAAAACAGCGGTGTCTTTAATATATTTAATAAAAAAATTTACAAATTCTACGCAACTAAATAAATATATAATGTGTCTGTATAAAAAACTATTTATTAAT
>CAYRJP010000166.1:2736-5451 GCA_964424425.1 uncultured Bacteroidales bacterium
ATAAAATATGAATATAAAAATGAATATCCGTCAACAGGTATTACAAAAGACGATAAAGACAATAAAATTTCAGATATTGTTTATGAATATAAATAAATGTAGATATTATCTTTAATAAAAATAAAAATCCGCAAACTATTTGTTTGCGGATTTTTTATAAATCATCAATATTAACATCTTCAATTTTACTGTCACTTTTTTTCACCTTTTTAGTTTTCGTAATATTTTCAGGTAAATACAACTTTTTTGAAACAATATCAAAAGAACTATACATTTTATCTAAAAACTTTTCAATATTTGACATCTCAAAAGATATTTCTTTACTACTGTAAAGAATAGAAATAAATCCGTTACTAAAATTTGTTGTATAATCAAACCCGAATTTAATATTATTTTTAGTAATATATTGCATACTGCAATACTGTGCTTTAAGTTTATTTGTTTTAAACAATGAAAGCATCTGACTTAAAACAACCTTTATATCGGTATATTCTTCTTTATCGACATAAGCAACAAAAAATTTTGATGATTTAGCAATCTCTTTTTCAGCCATATTTCCTTCAACCATTAAAGTAATTCTGGTTCCATCAATAAAAGAATTTATTTTTAATGGTGAATATTTTACTGCATCAATATTAAGAAGCATATTATTATCTCCTTTTAAAGATACAATATTCCAACTATTTATTAAATGAGTTATTTGTTTTTTATTTAACTCTTTTGATATTTTAGATATCGGTAAATTATTTCTATTATTTTGAGCTATACCTAATAAAGAAAAGCAGAAAACAAGAATTGTAATTAAAAAGAACTTTTGCATAACCATACAATTAATTTATCAATAAATTTAACTATAAAAAAGGTTATTGCAAAATATTGATACAAATAGAATAACAAAAAAGGTTGTTCTAAAAAGAACAACCTTTTATAAAACTTATCATTTTATTTTTATTTTACCTTTTTCTCTAACTTTTCAATTCGTTTTAATAACTCTTCAATTACTTCTTGCTGTTTTAAATTTTCTTTTTTAAGTTCAATTATTTGTAATTGTTGATTTTCGACAGCTTCAAGAGTTTCAAAACTCATACGAGTCATATTTATACCGTCTTTTTCATTTTTTGCAGCAGTAATCCAAGGTAAATGTTTATTTTTTCTAACAAATTTCTCTATTGAAAGAATATCAAAATATTTATCGTAATCTTTTCTGAATACAAAATCGGGCTTAGTATATAAAGAATCATTCCCCATATCAGGAACAGGAATAGTATTATAATAAATATTTCCTGTTATTCTGGCATCACCATATACAGTCAATGCTTTATCAGGCGTTACAGTATTAATACCAACCTTTCCTGATCTCACAACATTAAAAGCATTATGTCTATCATTAGGATCTATTCCTGTACCTACAACAAATACCAAACTATCGGGACTTGCCGCAGCAATTTCATCTTCATTAAAAGAACCTACAACAAATTGATTAGATATATTTGCAACAGTACCCACTCCAAATGCTGTTGCCGCAGGAGCTGTAGCCTTTGTTTGCATACCTATTGCTACGGCTGCTTCTCCTCTAGTATAAGCATCTACTCCTATAGACATTGATGCTATACCATCTGCAATAGAATTAGCACCCATTGCAATAGAAGCCTCTCCATTTGCATGAGTCTCATTTCCTATAGCAAAAGAAGCTGCTCCATCAGCATAAGTTCTATTTCCTATTGCAAAAGATGCCTCACCAATTGCTTTTGATACATTTCCCATGGCTATTGAATAATCACCTTCGGCAAGAGTATTAAATCCTATTGCTAAACTTCCTGCTCCAGTTGCATTTACCGAATCACCCATAGCAATTGAAGAATTACCTGTTGCTTTAGATTTATCTCCTGATGCAAATGACGATTCTCCTTCGGCTATTGTTTCTATTCCCATTGATGTTGCATAATCTCCTTTTGCTACAGTACGACTACCTAATGCCAATGCTGCTCCTCCTTCTGCAACTGTAGAATCACCCATTGCAATTGCAAGCTCACCGGTTGCCTGAGATTTATGTCCCATAGCTGTTGAAAATGCTCCACTTGCAATAGTATGATAACCCATTGAAAGAGCATCATCGTTTGATGCTATTGTAGAATCACCCATTGCAATGGAATGTAACCCTCTTGCTTCGGATAAATGCCCCATAGCAATAGATGTAGAACCTAATGCTTTTGTAGATGTTCCCATAGCTGTAGAGTTATCTCCTGATGCTACTGTTTGATATCCCATAGTTAAAGCAGAATATCCCGAAGCATGAGTACTATCGCCCATTGCCATAGCTAATTCTCCGTCAGCAATTGTTTTATATCCCATTGATACACTTAATACATTTGTAGCATGTGTTTCAGCACCTAATGCCAAAGAATTCATTCCAGATGCAATATTACCATATCCCAAAGCCATTGCTGATTCTCCCGATGCAGTATCAGATTCTCCCAAAACAAATGCTCCGTCAGCTATTGCTGCCGACTTATAACCAAATGCATACGAATTACTACTGTCTGCCAATACTTCATTTCCAAAAGCATACGAACTCTCTCCTTGAGCCCTCGATTCACTACCTATTGCTGTTGAATTATATCCGGCTGCCACAACAGAATATCCCATTGCTTGAGAATAATCTCCTATTG
This sequence comes from uncultured Bacteroidales bacterium, assembly GCA_964424425.1. GTDB lineage: Bacteria > Bacteroidota > Bacteroidia > Bacteroidales > SZUA-534 > GH45. The sequence continues at coordinate 5,406 of CAYRJP010000166.1, forward strand.
CTTTACTTTCAAAACCTGTCGTCATAGAATTTAAACCTACACTATC
>CAYRJP010000167.1:0-5439 GCA_964424425.1 uncultured Bacteroidales bacterium
GTGTAAGTTCTTTGTTTAGAACCATTTATTGAATAATAAATTCTATCGTAAGCCGTAGGTGAATTTGTAACTGATAAAAATAATGATACATGAGCAGGATAAACATCAACCTGTTTTCCGTTAATCTCTTGCTTATCTACAGGATTCACACTAAATCTCACAAACACTTCGGGTCCTGAGTTATCAGTTCCGAAAATAACTTTTGAAGTGTTAATATTCCCCAATTTATCTTTTGCCGTAACATCTATTACATAATCTTTTCCTCGCTTAAATTTTTCTATAATTCCGGTGTATAGTTTTTTCTCGCCACCATTAATACTGTAATAAATTCTATCTATTGCAACTTTTGCATCGGTAGCTGAAAGGAACAATACTACATGGCTTAAATACACATCGCTCATTTTACCTTGTATCTCTCGCTTTCCTACCGGAAGAATACTAAATCTGGAATAAATATCAGGACCTGAATTATCAACAATAAGACTTATTGTTTTTTTATTAAAATTATCAACATTATCTGTTGCCATTATATTTAATGTATAAACTCCTTCATCGGGAATTGTAAAAGGTTTAGAATAAGGAACTTCTTCGCCGTCGTGTAAACTATAGCTAAGAGTTTTTACACCCGATTCGGCATCATAAGCCGACAACTGTATTTTTGTATCTTTATTGATAAAAACCGTATCTCGTGCTTTAAATACTTTACCCAACAATTTATATTTTAATTGTGGTCCTGTTAAATCAACATATGCAGCCTTATTTTTAGTGCTTTTTTCGGTTGCTATACTTTTATTTCCTACATTATCAACTGCATATGAAACAACAGATAACGAACCTGAAACCGAAGTTAAATAAAACGGTTTTTCATATAACACATAAGGCTGTCGATTTATACTGTATTTTATCTCTTTCACTCCTGATTTATTATCTACTGCGGTAAGTTTCAGCTTTGTTCGTCCCGAAGAATATTCTCGCCCGTTTACCACAAAGCTGTTACCTAATATCTCATCAACAAGAATTGGAGGTGTTTTATCTATATAAAATTTATATTCATGTTCAGGTTCTTTATTCCCTACTTTATCAACCGAGTAATACTTAATAGTATGTTCGCCTTCGGGCAAATAAGCAGCTTTTATGGGATATGTGTATTTTCTGTAATTTTTATTGTCTAATGAATAATAAGTTGCCGAAATACCCGAAATATTATCGGTTGCTTTTATAACTAATTTTGTTCTGCCCGATATTATATTTTCATATTTATCGCCTTCAAATATCAATTCTGATACAGGATTAGTTAAATCAATATGAAAAACTTTCGACTTAACTCTTTCGACATTACCCACATTATCAACCGAGTAATATTGAATAACATAAACCTTTTCTTTATTAAAAACTATCGGGTCGGTATATTTTTTAAAATCTGAAGAATCAATACTTATCAAAGTTTGTTCTACTCCCGACATTGCATCATAAGCGTCAAGTGTTATTTTTGTTTCGTTACCTATAAACAAATTTTTTCCGTCAAAATATCTCTTTTTTACATCATACTTTAGTTTTGTTCTTGGCAAACGACTATCGGCATATACTTCAAACATTACATCTGTCAAGGGATAATGGATTTTTTTGGTAACAGTATCAACAGCCGATGGCGACCTGAATGTATTATACCCTTCGGTATCAAAATACATTGGGTTGGCAAATTTTGGTGTACTGTCACTTTGTAATTGATACATCTCTCCCTTTTGATTTGGTTCGGTTGAAATATATAAATATACCGGCATCGATTTTTGAATATATAACTTCCCGTCAGGACTTCTATATACTTTTTTACTATGCTTTAAAGGTTGTTGAGCCTGTATTATTTGACTTATTAATAATAAAAATGTTATTATAAATATACTTTTCATTTTATTATAGTTTTGTTTGTAAATTTAGCACTTTTAATTTTAATTATATTCTAAATCCCATAACCAATACATCATCAACTCTTTTGTTAGCTTCTCCGTGCCAATCAGAGAGTGTTTTCTCAAGAATATCATATTGCTCTGTTGATGACTTGTCTGAAATATCAAATAATAATTGTTTAAACTTTTTTAATAAAAACTTTTTGCCGTTTTCTCCTCCAAATTGGTCAGCAAAGCCATCGGAAAAAATATAGCACATTGTAGGTTTGGTAATATTAATAGTATGTAATTTAAATTTACGAATCTCTCCCGAAGATGTTTTCATTTTACCTCCTACTCCGAAAAAATCTCCTTTTATAGTTTTTAATTCATTGCCTTGAATATACACCAAAGGATTAGCAGCCCCGGCAAATTGTAGTTTTTTATTTTTTTCGTCGTAAACACATACTGTCATATCCATTCCGTCGGTATTACCCGATTCTTTTTGTTTTAATGATGTAACAACTTTTTCGTGCATATGTTCTAAAATAACATCAGGACTGATTATTCCTTTATCTAAAACTATTTCGTTAAAAAAACTAACTCCCAACATACTCATAAATGCACCCGGCACACCATGCCCCGTGCAATCAACTGCTGCAACTATTTTATAAGTTATTGAATTCTTTATTACTGTTGTAAACCAGTAAAAATCTCCGCTAACAACATCTCGAGGACTAAAAAATATAAACGATTCGGGAAATATTTTTTTTAAATTATCCCTATCGGGCAACAATGCTCCCTGAATTGTTTTTGCATAATTAATACTCTGCTCTATTTTCAAATTTTTTGCATTAATTTCTTCGTTCTGCTTTTTAATTTCAAAATTTCTATGTTCCAAAATATCATTATGTTTTTTCTTTTCTCTATAGCTTTTTAATATAAAAATTGCCATTATCAACACAAATATTAACCCGATAACAACTATTAACGTTATTAATCGTTGATTTTTTAAATCAGCTTGTTGTTTTTGTATTTGTAATGTTTTTAATTTATTCTGCTCTTTGGTTTCTTTCAAAGAATCACGTGTTACATGCAATTTTTTTTCTGTAATAACTTTCTCTTGAATAACTTTTTTTACTGTTTTATCTGCCTCCGCAACTTTTGCTGATGCTTCTTTTTGTTGTTTCTCTATCTCCTCTTGTTGTATTTGCTTTTGAAATGATGCATATAAACTAAAATACTCCATTGACTTTTGCGACTCTCCCATCTCTTCGTAAATATCAGCAAGTGTTCCGTAACAGGTTCGCATAAGTTTTTTATTACCTGTTTCAGTAAAAACTTTTAATGCTTCTTCTGCATTTTCTGCGGCTTCGTTTAATCGTTTAAGATTTTTAAGAGCTACTGCAATATTAATTAAGTTAGTCCCTATATCTTGTTTATTATTCTGACTCCTGCTTATCAATAAACTTTTTCTGAAATAAACTACCGAAGTTTCCGGCTGTCCCATATCAGAATAAATCATTCCCATATTACTGTAAATGGCTTTCAAAGCATTATCGTTACCTATATCCTTATTTATTGTTACCGATTGTTCAAATGTTTGAACTGCTTTATCGTATTTCTCTGTTTCCCAATAATAAAATGCCAGTTTATTAATAATTTCTGCTGCTTTGGGTAAATTATTTTCAGCACGATATTTTATTATTTCATCATTAAGTTGTTGTTCATTTACTTGTGAATAAACAAAACTGTTTATTATTAAAATAATAAATAAAAAAATAACACTTTTAAATCTCATATCTCCCAAAAATTATCGTGTGAATTTTTATAGTTTACTACAAACAAAGTATTTTGTTACACAAAATAATAAAAAAAAGAGGTTTTAGAAAATCTAAAACCTCTTAATTTTACATAACAGAATATTTTTATACTGAAAATTCTTTAAAAACAAACGGAATACTTACAATATCTTCATAATCTTTTCCCAAATCTTCCATATCTTCATCGGATGAATACCAATACAATATAACATCATCACCTCCGTTATACAATTCATCAATTTTTTCAAATATTGACAACAAATACTTTGATGTGCTTGTGTTAAAATACTCCAACTTTAAATGTAATTCTGTATTTTCAGCCGGTTCTTCACAATATTTGTCAATCCAATCTAACAACGGTTTGTAAAAACGAGTTGTATTTTCAAGTATCGACCTTCCCTCTATAACCAATTTTCCTGTTGATGCATTAAAACTTACATCAGGCATATTTAAATTGCCTTTAATTTCTATATTTTCTTGCACTTTTTACTTTTTTCAAAAAAAAACCAAAAGTATTATAACAAAAATATTGCCACAATACTTTTTTTAAAACTTTTAATTTATTATAATTCATTAAGTTTTTTTGCCATCTCTTTTGCCAACTCACGACATTTAACTATGTCTTCATCGGTAGCTGTGCTTCTAACCTCAACAGGCTCTCCTACTATTTGCCATTTAATATTTTCGGCAAATTTCTTAATTGAGCGAACTCCGCCTCCACCCCAACTTGCCGAACCAAATATTCCTAGACAGCGGTCGCGTAATCCGTAATGCTCCATATCTGACAATAAATGTGCCATTGGCGGAAAAATTCCTCCGTTATAAGCCGCACTACCGAATATTACTCCTTTATATTTCCAAATATCATTTATTATATATGATGTATGTGTTTTGGACGAATCGTAAACCTGAATATTTTTAACTCCTTCTTCAACCAAAAAGCGTGCTATATAATCAGCCATCTTCTCGGTATTTCCATACATAGAGCCAAAAACTATCACCACTCCTTTTTCGCCTACATGTGTGCTCCATTTATTATACTTGTCGATAATATAAGGTATTTGCGAACGCCAAATCAATCCATGTGATGGTGCAATCATTTTTATATCAAGACCTCCAAGTTTTGCCAATGCTTTTTGAACTTGATTACCGTATTTTCCTACAATGTTTGAATAATAACGACGTACTTCTTCGTTAAAACATGTTGTATTTAAATCCAATTCATCATCAAACACTCCGCCGTTTAATGTCCCGAAACTTCCAAAAGCATCGTTTGAAAACAAAATTTTATCGGTTTGCTCATAAGTTACCATCGACTCAGGCCAATGAACCATTGGTATCATAAAAAACTGTAAAGTATGTTTTCCTAAATTAAGAGTATCTCCCTCTTCAATCTCCTTAAAATTATCTTTTATCCCGTAAAATCTCTCTAAAATAGGTTGAGTTTTTCTGTTTCCTATAATAATAATATCGGGAAATTCAGTTATTACTTCTTTTATCGAACCCGAATGGTCAGGCTCCATATGATTAATTACAAGATAATCAAGTTTTTTATCTCCCAACAGTTCTTTTATCCAACTTACCAAATCGCCCGAATAAGGTGCTTCTGCTGTATCTATCAATGCAGTTTTTTCATCGTCAATCAAATATGCATTATATGTTATTCCTTTCTCCAAAGGCCACTGATTTTCAAACAGATGCTTACGTCTGTCGTTAAAACCAAGCCAATATAC
>CAYRJP010000168.1:0-2552 GCA_964424425.1 uncultured Bacteroidales bacterium
TCTGCAATAGGTTTGGTATTTGAATGTCCTACATATCTTACTCTGTTATAACCATTTGCAATAAGATATTTAGCAACTATTTTAGCACGTTCCATAGCCAAATCGGTGTTAGTTTCAAGTATCTCTTGATCGTCGGCATGACCGTGAACGGTAATTTTAACAGTAGGATTCTTACGTAGCACTTTAAGTAATCTTTCAAGTTCAGGAAATGCAGTAGGTGGAATTTCTGTGCTTCCTGATGCAAAATTAAGAGTTTTCATAGGAATAAGCTGTCCTACGGTTATTCCTTTTAAAAGAATACTTTTTCTTATATTTTTGAAAGTAACAATTTGTTCACTGTATAATTTTTCTGAATAATACCAATATCCCTCAGCATTTATCTCTACATGATAATTATCGCCGGCAACAAAACTCAAAGTAAACAGTCCTGTTTTAAGGTTTGATTTAGCAGATGTAATAACATTTCCTTGATTATCAACTATTTTTATTGTTGCAACAAGCGGTTTTAGTGTAGTTGCATCTTTTACTGTTCCGCTCAAATTGGTTCTTCGTATTAACTCAACACCTTGTTCATTACCATGTTGAGCATAGTTATATGAATTTGAAAAGTTTATTTTACGGCGTTTTTCATTAAAAATAAAGTTTACTTCAAACTGACGGTATCCGTTAAGCTGTACTTCATAATCGTTTTGTTCAAGTTCAAAATTTTCAAAAAAGATATTATTAATATGTACTTTATACTTATCAACACTAGGTACATAGATAATAAAATTACCATTATCATCTGTTAGAGCAGAATATTTTTTTCCGTGAGTATCTTCAGCTGTAACTCTAATATTTCCGGGTGATATTTGTCCTAAGTTTGAAAGTTTTGAACGATTAAGAATAGCTTTACCGAATATTTTGTTGTTTTCAAAGAATGGTATATATAAAGTTTGATCTTTTCCTATATATATATCTTGTTGTCTGTTTTCTGATGTATAAGCTCCTTTTATTGATGCAATAGGCATATACTCTATAGTATAGAATCCATTAGGTATATTATCGTATTTAACAATTCCGTCCATATCCGACAGTAAATCAACAGGCATAAAAAAACCTGCAGTATTAAACTCTTCATCCATTTCACGGGAATCATCCTTTTTTATAGTAAGCAATACATCTTTTATACCGGGTTCTTTATCATCTTTTACATTGTTACCATTAAGGTCTTTAAAAAATATTACTTTGAAATTATGATATTGATAACGAGGCTGATTAAAAAGAAAATCTTTTTTTATTCTAAATTCAAAATATGTTCCCGAGTAAGTATATCTATCATCAGTAATACGATCAACAGTAGATGAATAATTAATAGTATTAGTAAATGTAAGTTCCCATGTTCTTCCAATATAACCTTTAATATCAGTACCAACATTTATACGACTTGTTTTTACAGTAACATCATAAGTATAAGCTATATGTGATATTAATCTGATATAATTTTTGTAAAGAAAATAATCAAGATAAGGCATTATTCTTACACTTTTGCTGTATAAATTATTTGCAAAATAGGCATATTGTTGATTAATTCCGTAAGGACCATGATAATATGACATATAAGCACCTAAATGGCGACTGCGATAATTTGCAGACAATACCATTGAAAACCAATTTTTATTAACATAATCTTCATTATAGATACCTTGTGTAAAGTCAGTAACAAAGGTTTGTCCGAGCTTAGCCCACAATACAAAAATATTATTGGTATATCTGTTTCTTATTCTTAATCCAACATAACCAAGAGCATTACGTGTTTTTAGTTCAAAATTATTTCCTTGTGAAAAAATAAAATTATTAGCAGCTCTTGATTCTGATATTGCACCAAAAGTTAATAATACTTTTGCTGATGTATAAAAATTATAAGTAAATTTTGATTCATCATAATAATTATATGTTTTCGGAGTTAAAGAATCTCCGTAAAACAGTGCCGGTTTATATGAATTGTTATTATATTGTGCTAAAAAATATTTTCCACCGGTAATATTATGTATTAATTGACCATGAAATTCAAATCTGCCATTATAACGCCCCAAATAACTACGTTCTCCATATCTTGAATTTATAGCAAGAGTTGTTTTTTTATTCCATTGATTATAATATTGAAATATTCCGCCAAAACCTAAGGTATTTTTATAATTTATATTGTACCAATCTGCATAAGTAGCAGAAACTCCAAGTTTTATATCGCCTATAGCTTTCGATCCAAAAGCTGTATTAATAAACCCTCCGGAAATATCTGCTCCTATTGTTTTATCTTGAACAAAAGTACCGGCAAATTCTACTCCAAACTTTTTAAAATTAACAAAATATGCTCCTCCAAAATTTAATCTGTCTTTATAAACTGATGAACTTGCTATTAAACGTATTTTATCTTTCTTTCGTATCAAATATTCCATATCAACACCTCTACCAAACATATCCTGACCCAAATCACCAAAAACATCTCCTACTTGAAGTCTAAGACTTTTATAATTATAAATAGCATAATATCTACCATAACGCCAAGGATC
>CAYRJP010000168.1:2652-4021 GCA_964424425.1 uncultured Bacteroidales bacterium
ACTCTATCAAGCGGTGTTATTTTAATGCTTTTTATTTTAGGAATATTTACAAAACTGTATTCATTTTTAAATGTATTACCGTTTAAATCGGATAGTGATGCCACTATGGAATATCCTATTTCTCCTTTTGCATCAACTGAAGGTGCTGCTCTAAAAGGAATAAGAATAGAATCACCGGGAGCAAGAGTAATTTTTTTATTTTTTTCACCTATAAACGACCATGAAACAGGATAACTAAAATTTGTGCGAAAAGTAACAGCTCTGTCAGAAGGATTTTTTATAGAGAGAGCATTGAAAAATGTTTTATCAGGATTTGTTTCTATTTTATGTCTTAAAAAATGCACTTTTATTTGACTTTGAGCATCTTCAAGAAAATAGAATTGACAATTTGCAACATTTACAAACAGTAACAAAAGGATTATATGAAGAAACAGTTTCCTCATTTATTTTAAATTAATCATGAAGTGTTATAATTAAATCGGTACTAAAATTATCCGAATTAACTCCTATTAATCCACCCGATTCTGCAAAATGATAAGTAATAGTTACAGCATGATTCACTCCTGCCGAATAATTTCCGGTTGCTGTTGCTATTTGTTGATCTGAACTTGTTAATGTATAATTACCTGTTATTCCTCCATCTAAATATACATCCATAGTCATATAATTTAAAGGTAATGTAGTAGTGCCAAAATCGGGTTGAAAATTTGTATTGTTTGATCTTATATTTAAATACCAAGTAGCAGGAGATGTTGAATTTCTATAATAAACATCTATTGTTGTATATCCTGTTGATCCGCTTCCAAGTGTTTTACCGTTTGCTATATCATGATATGATTCAAAAATAAATTGAACACTACTTCCGCGTGTTATGGTTACTCTTGCTGTTTGAGAATAACCTGAAAAACCAAGCAAAAATATAAAAACAATATAGAGTATTTTTTTTTTCAATTAATTAACAATTTTTAAATATCTTAACAAAACAAACTTTATTATCTTATTATTTCGAATAAATCATCCTGCCTTTTACTGTTATTTTGAATGATAGTGAGAAATCCTTTAGTTATTTAACCTTTGTTCTTAATAATTAAACTTTATAACAAACAGAATTACTACAAGTTTCGTCTTTGCAATGACAACTTATTTGAAATAATTGTATAAAACCAACTATATAAAGAACTTTTTAAGCAATAACTAAAAATAAAGCCAAAAAGTAAAAGTTACTAATTGACTTTATTATTATAATATTTTAGCAAATTTAAGATTAATGAGTACTTAATATTAAAAATACATTTGTTGTATATCTATCCGGAGCTGTATTTGTTCCCAACAATGTTCCTCCTCCTGTATTTGATGTTGCACATTCCCA
>CAYRJP010000168.1:4121-5419 GCA_964424425.1 uncultured Bacteroidales bacterium
TAATGTATGTGTTGCATCATCAACACCAACAAAATTTGCATCTTCAGCAAGTAAATTAACATCAAAATCACTTGACGATGCTACTGTAAACTTAGTTTCGTATCTTGAACTCGGTACAATACCATTTGTATAATCACTAATAGTATTAAATGAGAATTCAATATTACCGCCGGAAACAACATTCAAACGTAATATTGCATTAAGATTAATTGATACCGGAATTGTGGCATTATCAGTAACAGCTTGCCCAAATCCCGTAAAATAAATTCCAATAATAAAAATTGATAGTAATAACTTTTTCATGATATATTTATTTAAATTATTATTCTTACTAGCTACATATGAATTAACTCTGCTAATATATAAATTTTTTCATAAAATACATACTCATTATATAATAAGTATATGTTTTTTTTGATAAAAGCAAGAAAAACAAAGATAAGTTAAATAATTACATACTTAATGCACTCCTTTTACAGCTATAGCAATACTTTTATCAATTTAAAATTAGGTTTGTTACGATATAATTATACGCTTTTTATTCTAAATAGTTATTATATTCATAAAAAAAATTGTAATAAGATAATATTCTAACCTTTAACTGTAAGTTTCCTGTCTTATTCAGTTTCTTTTTTCTTTTTGGCTCCTCCTATTGGAATACCTACTATAACAGAAAAAACTCTGTTTTTTTGATTAGAATATTTATCATCTTTTGAAATATTCATCAATCCTTGATAATATTTTACGGAAATAGTTACTCCTCGACTTTCACGTAAATATTGTGTTACTCCAAATACTACTCCTCCATCAAAATATTTATATTCTGAACGTATATTTTGTGTATAATCTAAACTATGTTCCCGTTCGTATTTGTTTTTGTTTTCAATATCCGCCGAAAATGTATCACTCATTTTAGTGCTTAAACTTAAACTTGCACCTGCTTCAATAAAGGTAAGTCCGAATAATCTGTATCGTAAAGTTACCGGCAAATTAAAATATGTGAGTTTCCTGTCAATTTCAGCGTTAGTCAACACTTTATTAAGGTTAGTATCGGGAGTATCATATATCGGTATTTTTTTTGCTCCCATAGGATATGTAAAAAACAATGCAGGATTAAGGTGTAATCTGTTATTTATTTTATAAATAAAATTTAACCCTATATTAAAACCATGCCGATAAGTAACATCGGGCACACCTGATAATGTTGAAAAGTTTTCTCCTACATTTAATCCGAATTCTAATCGTTCGCCATTTAATTCATCACCAAATATTAAAGCTATCAATACTTGTGATGATGC
>CAYRJP010000169.1:0-5399 GCA_964424425.1 uncultured Bacteroidales bacterium
TGACGATTCAATGCACTATAAGCACCTATCAACAATTGCTGTCCGGTTTGTCCTCGTGCATAAAATGTTCTGGAAACCAAAACTCCTCCAAAAGAGCGATTGGCTAAATTACCGCCATATTCGCGAGCAAAAGGAACACCCTGTGCCACACATTGATCAATAATATCGCCTGATACTTCTGCCAAACGATAAACATTTGCTTCGCGTGCACGATAGTCACCACCTTTTATTGTATCATAAAAAAGCCGATAAATACTATCATTATCGTTTTGATAATTCTTTGCAGCATTAATACCACCCTGAGCTGCAATAGAGTGTGCTCTTCGGGGACTGTCTTGATAACAGAATGTCATTACATTATAGCCCATTTCGGCTAAACTGGCTGCTGCCGATGCTCCTGCCAATCCGGTACCTACAACAATAATATCTAATTTACGTTTATTTGCCGGACTAACAACCTTAATATTGGCTTTGTGTTTCGACCACTTTTCTGCCAAAGGTCCTTCCGGTATTTTTGATTCTAATATTGCCATTTGAATAATTTTTAAATTCTTAATATTATATTAAGACACTACGTTATATATTTAAAATTTAACAATAAAATAAACAGGTATAATTGCAAAACCTACTGCTATAAGTATTGCAAATATATTTCCTATAAATTCCCAACGTTTTCTCCAAATATCGCCACTTAAACCAACTGTTTGAAATGCCGACCAAAATCCGTGTGTCAGGTGGATACCCAAAAATATTGCTCCTGCAATATAAATAAGGTCGTAAACCAAATTTGTTTTAAACAATTCGGATACCAGCTTATATGCATTATGCATCTCCTCGCCGTTTACCATTACCGACCCAACAGTATGTGCTACTTTAAGTTGCCAGTAAAAATTGATGATGTGAATAACCAAAAAAGTTAACACTAACGCTCCCAAAACATACATGTTTCTTGATGCCCAACTACAAGAGTTTCTTTGGTTAACTTTTGAATAACCAATCGGACGCGACATCATGTTTAAAATGGTTAAATAACTGGCATAAATAATATGCAAAATAAAACCCAAGGCTAGCACCGGCTCAACGATCTTAATTATAGGATTTGTAGCCATAAAGTGTGCCCCAATGTTGAATAGTTCACCCGAATCGTCAAAAATTAACAATAAATTTATGCTCAGGTGCACAATTAAAAATGACATTAAAAAGAAACCCGTAATACTCATAAAGAATTTCTTTCCAATGGAAGAACTAAGAAATTTGCTCATAGTACATATAATTTTTATTTGTTTTATAATTTTTTTAACAAATCTAATTATTTCAAATTTAAAATATGCATTTGTTTACATATTTATTTTATGTTTTAATAACAGCTTTGTGTTAACGATTTAAATAAATTGATTTTTTATCTTATAAAAAGAGTTAAGTGTAATATTCTATTACTCAATGTATTATAGTTTGTGTGCCTGCTGAAAATATGTTTGGTGAATTTTTACTTTTTACTTAACCTATGCAATAGGAAATAAAAATATTTTTTATTGTATAACAAAATAAAGAGCTATATCCTTTTGGTTGGAAAATCCCAAAGTGTATTTCTAAATTGATGTTAACTCTTGTTTAATGCTTTTATAATCATATTTTAAAAAACAAAAAACCGAACATACAAAAATAATGTATGTTCGGTTTTTTTAATAAGGAGGAAATATAAGTTTGTATTACCTCTAAATCAGCAAAAAAATATTCTTTTTACAAATTTTTAATAGTGATAATAATTCTACTTTTTCTTATCAAATTGTTGCTGTAAAAAAAACTGATTTTTAACGGAATCCATTTGCATAAACAGTTGCTCCATCATTTTCATATTGTCATTAAATCGTTTTGTAAAGAAATCCTCCTTATAAAAATCATACATCAACAAAGAGTCGTTAAAAAACAAATTATCGAAAAACGGTTCATCTGAAAAAAAATATTTATCATTAAAAGTATTTTTAAATTGATTTAAAATGCTGTCTTTAAGTTCAGGATTTCCCTCAATATTAGAGTAATAATAAGTATATGTTGAGTCATATTTTATTAAATTCCCGTTATCATCGTACTCTTTATTTACAATAATATTGGTTTTAGGAGCTGTTTTTATATTATCACTGTTTTTTTCTTTCTCTTTTTTTTGTGCTTCGCAACTACTAAAAATCATTGCAAACATAACTACAAAAAATATTATTCTTTTCATGGCTGAATGTTTTTAAAATTAATAAAAAACAAAAGATATTTATTGTAGCAATATATACATATAAAAATTAATAAAACTTATAAAGAGCCGGCAATCAGCAGCTCTTTATAAGTTTAATAAATAACATTAAGAAATTGCAATTTGTTTTGGTGGTTTTGGTTTAGCTTCTTCTTTTTTAGGTATAAATACCTTTAAAATGCCGTTATCGTATTTAGCTTTAATTTTGTCGTTGTCAACAGTGTTAGGAAGTGTAAAAGAACGACTGAAAGATTGATAGCTAAACTCTCTTTTTGTAAATTGCTCACCATCTTTAACCTCATTTTCAATTTTCTTTTCTGATGAGATTGTTAAAACATCTTGGTTAAGTTCAATGCTGAAATCTTTTTTGTTTAATCCCGGAGCTGCCATTTCTACTTCAAAGCCATCGTTTGTTTCCTTAATGTTTACTGATGGTAAAGTAGTATTTGTGCTTGAATAATTTCTGCTTGACCAATCAAAAAGATCATTTTCAAAAAAACGGTCAAATAAGCTCGGGAACTGTTCGTTAAATCTTACTAGTGCCATAATTTATTCCTCCATTCTTTAGTTAAACAATCATTTTTTCATTTTTGCTTTTTTCAAAACATATGCCATTGACAAAAATAAGACATATTGTCTTGTTTGTGTGACTTTAATGTGTCATCATGTCGCTATGCTTGGACTGTTTATCTATAAATAAATAAAAAAAGCTTGATGAAAATCAAGCTTTTACAATATTTTTTATAAAAAATAAATTATTTTCCTGCAATAATTCCTCTTTTTGATTCTTTAACAAAATTCAAAAGTTCATTACGTTCTTTTGAATTAGGCATATTTGATTCTATAACTTCAATAGCTTGAGAGTTATTATAACCTTTCAGGTACAATATTCTATAAAATTCTTGAATATTATTAATTTGCTCGTCTGAAAAATTGCGTCGGCGAAGACCAATAGAATTAATTCCTGCAAAAATTAAAGGATCTCTTCCTGCAGTAACATATGAAGGAACATCTTTACTTACTTTTGATCCTCCTTGTATCATAACATGAGATCCTATACGAACAAATTGGTGAACCAAAACAGCTCCGCTTAAAATAGCAAAATCATCAATTTCAACTTCGCCTGCTATTTGCGAAGCATTTCCGAGAATTACATTATTTCCGAGAACACAATCGTGAGCAACATGAGAATATGCCATTATCAAGCAATTTTTGCCGACAACTGTTTTTCCTTTTGCAGCAGTTCCTCTGTTTATGGTAGCACACTCACGTATGGTAGTATTATCACCTATTTCTACCCAAGTAATTTCTCCTCTGAATTTTAAATCTTGGGGAACAGCTCCAACAACTGCACCATGAAAAATTTTACAATTATTACCTATTTTAGTATAATTCTTAATTACTGCATTTGCTCCAATCCAGCAGTTGTCTCCTATTTCCACATCCTTTTCAATAGTAACAAAAGGCTCTATCACTACGTTCTCACCTATCTTTGCATCAGGATGAACATTTGCTAAATTATATTCCATATTTTAGTTTAGGTTTGTTTTTTTATTCCTGTTTATTTTTTACTAATTGAGCCATTAACTCGGCATCCATTACCAATGTTGTTCCCACAAAAGCTTGTCCTCGCATATGAACAATTCCTCTTCGAATGGGAGAAATTAACTCCAACTTAAATATTAAAGTGTCTCCCGGAATAACTTTTTGTTTAAAACGAACATTGTCTATTTTAAGAAAATATGTTGACCATTCCTTGGGATTTTCAACACTGCTTAGTGCTAATATACCACCAACTTGAGCTGTTGCCTCAATTTGCAGAACACCTGGCATAACAGGTTCTTCGGGAAAATGTCCCACAAAAAAACCTTCATTCATAGTTACACTTTTTACTCCAACTACCGAAGTATCATCCATATGAATTATTTTATCTACCAATAAAAACGGCGGACGATGAGGTAACAGATTCATTATATCTTTAATGTCTTTTACGGGAGCTTCATCAGGGTTATAACGCGGTGCTACACCGTTTTTTTGCTCAAATTTAACTATTTGTCTTATCTGTTTGGCAAATTCGGTATTTGCATAATGTCCGGGACGTTTAGCTATAATTTTCCCTTTTATTCTTCTGCCTACCAAAGCCAAATCACCAACTACATCAAGCAGTTTATGACGTGCCGGTTCATTATTAAAATGTAAATCAACATTATTTAAAATTCCTCGCTTTGCTTTCAGATGCGGTTTGTTAAATAAATCGGCAATACGGTCAAATTCCTCTTGCGGATATTCATTTTCAACAATCACAATTGCATTTTCAAGTGCTCCTCCTTTTATAAGATTATTTTTAAATAAAGGTTCGAGTTCAGCAAAAAAAGCAAATGTTCGACAAGAAGCTATTTGTTCGCCAAATTCCGACAAATCGGTTAAGCTGGCATATTGATGACCTAATACTTGCGAATTAAAATCAATAAGAACATCAATGCTGTATTTATCGTCGGGATATGCTATAATTTCAATGCCTTTTTCTTTATTTTGATAACGAACATTTTCATGAACTACAAAATATTCTCTGTCTGCTTCTTGGTCTTCAATGCCTGCTTTTACCAATACCTCATGAAAATATTTTGAACTGCCATCCATTATTGGTGTTTCGGGTCCGTCTATTTCAATCAGTAAATTATCTATTCCTAAACTATAAGCTGCCGCCAATACATGCTCAATGGTAGATACTCTTATATCTCCTTTACCAATAGTTGTTCCGCGTGCAGTATCAATAACATTCTCTGCCAAAGCTGCAATCAACGGCTGTTTTTCTAAATCTACTCTTTTGAATTTATATCCGTAATCAACGGGGGCGGGTTTAAATGTCAATGTAACATTAACTCCTGTATGAAGTCCTACTCCACTTAATGAGACCTCTTTTGAAATGGTCTTCTGTCTATCAGTCATAAGTATTTTTTCTATGTTTTCTAAACAGTTTTTAAAACGTGCAAAAATATATTTTTTATTACAACATTACAAACTATACGTCAAATGATTATAATAAATTGATTATTTTTGACTACCTAATAGTTTTGTTTGGCTAATATAAATATAAGAAAATAAACAACTTACAATTTATCAGGTATTTTGTAACATCATTTTTAATTATTTAATA
>CAYRJP010000170.1:0-1885 GCA_964424425.1 uncultured Bacteroidales bacterium
CATATCCAGCCTGATAGGGCTGGAATATCATAATCCTCAGTATTGATATATTAAATACTTTCAGCGTTTCTCCCTTTCCAAAATTCATTCTTCATTAATGTATTCCTATTTTTATATACAAACATATTAACTCGTTGATATTACACAATATAGCGAAATTTATTTTAATAATATACTAACGATGAAAGCGTTTAATAACTCAACTTCGGGCATAGTCCGATGTTATTAATAATCACAAACATATCCAGCCTGATAGGGCTGGAATATCATAATCCTCAGTATTGATATATTAAATACTTTCAGCTAATACCCAACCACTAAATATAATCCCTTTTTATTATTAAACCTTTCTTTTCTAAATCTTTAGTTACTTTATGAATCAACTCAACTTTTTCTTTCAGTGGTAAAAATGCCGATTTAAAACCATTTAAAATTAAATATTTAAGTTCATCGGCTTTAAAACCGAATTTTTCTATGGCAAGCATATATTCATCGGTAAGCGTTGTTTTACTTATAAGACGATTATCGGTATTAACCGTAACTCTAAGTCCTAAATCAAAATAAAACTTTATGGGATGATGCTCAAACGAATCAACAGCTTTTGTTTGAACATTTGATGTTATACACATCTCTAAAGGGATACGATGATCGTTTACATAATTAAGCAAATCACCATCTTCGCGTAAGCGTGTGCCATGTCCGATACGATTTGCACTAATGTAATGTATTGCTTGATGAATAGACTCAGGTCCATAAGCCTCTCCGGCATGAACTGTTGTGTTGATATTATTGTTTATTATCAAATAAAACGATTCTTTATGGTCTTTGGCAGGGAAACCGTCCTCAGCTCCGGCAAGGTCGAAACCAACCACTCCCCTATTTTTATATGCTACTGCAAGTTCTGCCAATGTAAGTGATGTTTCGGGTGTAGTATGACGTAAACCGCAAATAATTATACCTATTTTCATATCAAACTTTTTCTCGGCTTTAATTTTCCCTTCAATTACAGCATCTATAACTTGCGTTAACTTCAGCCCTTTTTCAATATGCAATATAGGCGAAAAACGTATCTCAAGATACCAAATATTTTCAGCAGCACAATCTTCAGCAAGTTCATAAGTGGCACGTATCAACGATTCCTTAGTTTGTAAAACCGAACATGTTACTGCAAATGGTCGCAGATACTCTTCAAGACTTTTACACTCCATTCCTACTGCCAAATAATTTGTTAAATCTTTTATATTGTCTTTTGGTAATTTTACATTCTGTTGTTTTGCCAAATCCATTATCGTTTCAACTCTCATTGAACCATCTAAATGGCAATGTAACTCTGCCTTAGGTAAACTTTGCACAAATTCTTTTGTTAATTTTATCATAGTAATATACTTTATGTTCTTATTATGCAATATACAAATTATTGAACTTATAGTTTAAAATATCTGCTAATTATTGCAAACATGCCTTTGATAAACTCTCCGATAAATTCTCCGAAATCTTTCCCCGAAGTAAATTCGGGACAGGCTGGAGTAAACAGGGACAGGCTGGAGTAAACTAACCTCCAAAGAACCGATCATTGAGCTTGTCGAAATGACTTTTGCTAATTATTACTATTATTTGTTATAAACTCAGCATCAACCGACTCTCCGAAATCTTTCAGAGAATATACTGCTATTTGCTAAGGGATTTATCACTGTCGTTCGAAATGACCACAGGTAAACTTTGTTTTATAAACTTTCAACCATTATATCATTGAGCCATTATATCATTAAATAACTTTCACTTTATAAACTTTTCACTTTCAACTCATTATTGCATTGTAGCATTATCGCATTAAATTATTGAACCATTGTATAATTATATCATTGAATAACTTTCTACTCTTTTT
>CAYRJP010000170.1:1985-5393 GCA_964424425.1 uncultured Bacteroidales bacterium
TTAAATTATTGAACCATTGTATAATTATATCATTGAATAACTTTCTACTCTTTTTTTCATCCTTGAATTGACACTAATTTATTTTATAAGTCGGGTTTTTTATTTATATTTAAACTAAATAACAAAAAAGAAACTGATTTGAAAGATATATTATTTATAATAATAGGTTATTTTATAGTTGTTGCTGCATCAGGCAGTATAGCCAAAACATTTTTAAAGTTTAAATTACCGTTAATCACGGGGTTTTTAGTAGTGGGGATTATTGCCGGACCACATATTGCCGGATTAATAACAAAAGATGCTGTTCATAATCTTATCTTTATAAATGATATTTCATTGGCGTTTATTGCATTTGCAGCAGGTGCCGAACTATATCTCAAAGAGTTACGCGGACAGTTTAAAACCATATCGTGGATGACATTCGGACAAATTGTAGTAACTTTTATATTAAGTGCTATAATCATTTACTACATAGCCGATTATATTCCTTTTATGAAAACAATGAGCAGTAACAGCAAGATAGCTGTATCAATGCTTATTGCAACAATATTTGTCGCAAGTTCACCGGCATCGGCAATAGCCATAATAAACGAACTCAGAGCAAAAGGTAAATTCACTCAAACAGCAATAGGTGTCACCGTAATTAAAGACGTAGCTGTAATAATATTGTTTACCATCTGTTTTGCTTTGGCAGGAACATTAATAAACAATGAAGCTTTTCATTTTTCAACGATACTGATTCTTTTCGCCGAACTTATTGCTTCAATTGTATTGGGAATTGTTTTTGGTAATATTGTCAAAATAATATTATGGTTTAATCTTATTAAAAATATAAAAATAGTTTTTATAGTTGCATTAGGATGGGGTATTTATGCTTTCGCAGATATTACAGCCGAACTGAGTTTGCAATATTTGAATCATAAAATATATTTAGAACCTCTTCTGATTAGTATAATAGCAAGTTTTTATGTCATAAATTACACAAAACACAGAATTGAGTTTTTAAAAATAATAGAAGATACCGGACCTATTATTTATATAATGTTCTTCACCCTCACGGGAGCGGCTATATCTCTCGATGTTCTTGCAAATTATTGGGTAATTGCCGTAGTATTATTTTTTATCAGATTAATAACAATGATGCTGGGGTCGGTAGTTGGTGCTTTAGGAACAAAAGAGACAAGTCGTTTTATGGAATTAGGATGGATGCCGTTTGTAACACAAGCAGGAGTAAGTTTAGGACTTGTTACAGTTGTAGCCGTAGCCTATTTACAATGGGGCGATGAATTTGAAACAATACTGATTGCGGTTATTATTCTTAATCAAATAATAGGACCACCGCTATTTAAATTCGCTATAACCAAAATGGGTGAAAGTCATGTTAAAGCAAAAGTCCCCGAATTTGACGGAGTTCGCGAAGCTATTATTTTCGGATTCGAAAATCAATCGGTGGCACTTGCCAAAACATTAAACAATCACGGATGGATTGTAAAAATAGCAACATTTATTGATGATATTAATAACAATGATTATCCACATTGTGAAATTATTTACATAAAAAATTATTCAAGAGAAACTTTCGAGAAATTAAATGCTTCACATGCCGAAGCAATTATTGCTATGCAAACCGATGAAGAAAACTTTGAAATATGTGAATTTGTGTATGAAAATTGCGGAACCAGAGCTATGGTAGTGCGACTTAATAACTTAAAAAATGCAGAAAAATTCAGTGAACTGGGAGCTTTAATTGTAGAACCATCAATGTCTATTGTTAATTTACTTTATCACTTTGCTCAATCACCCGTTGCAACATCCATATTACTTGGCATGGAAGAACATAAAGAAACCATTGATATTGAAGTTGTTAATCCTGCCATAAAAGGTCTTGCCTTACGCGATTTGCGTCTGCCTTCCGATATTTTAATTTTATCGGTAAAACGAAAAGGAAGCACAGTTATTTCTCACGGATATACTCGTTTACGTATAGGTGATGTTATTACGGTGGTAGGTTCTGAAGATAGTATTGATAAAGTTAAATTGAAATTTGAATAAGGAGAATTATTTTTGAAGAAACATCGACAAGTTCATTATTCGTTTTATTGAACTTGTCGATGATAAAAAATATTATCTGATAATCAGCTTAATAGTTTTGTCTGTATTTTTATTTGAAATATTAACAAAGTATAACCCGCTTTTATAATCGGCATTAAACACACAGTTTTCTCCTGATGTTTGTTTTTGTGCAACTGTTTTACCTGAAATGTCGGTTATTGTAATGGTATAAACACTGTTGTTATTTACATTAACGGTAAATATATTTTTTGCAGGGTTGGGATATACTTTAAATGTATTTGCATTATTATCCGTAATACCTGAGTAAATAAATTCAAAATTATCCGACATAATTTTACACCCGCTTTCATTTTCAACTTCTACTGCATAAGTTCCGTCTTTTTCGGGAGAAAAAGTTTGTGAATTTGCATCGGTGATTGGTTCCCAATAGTCTTCGTTTTCAATATATTCATACCATTGATAACCGGCATACTCTGTGGTGCCGAGAGTATTATCGGTTTGTGTTATTACGGGTTTTTCGGGTAAAGCAACTCTGTGTATTATAAGAGTATCGGAGTTTTCGCCTGTTCCGCAATTTTTTTCGGGATAAGCCCATAGCATAACTTCACCGGTAAAGGATAAATTCCAAGTAATAGTTACACTGTTGTTGCCAATTTCCATTGCTCCTGCCGATTCAGGTGATAATACCCATTTTATTGTAGCATCGTTATCGGTATTTGTAATGGAATATACGTTTGTTGTAATGTTTTCGCAAATTGTTGTTTCGCCTGTAGGCATTGGTAGTTGCTCAAACTCACAACCTCCCTGCCAGGGTGTAAAAATCACTTCTCCCAGCGACGAATTTTCATCGTCATCATACAATTTATTATCAATTTCGGTTGATGTAGTGCCATCCCACTTATTCATTATTGCATAAATAGTTTGACTGTTTCTGTTTTTTATATCATAATCGGTATTTCCGGTAAAAGTATTGTTGCCTATGCTGTCGGTATTGTTCTTTCCTAAATCGGTATAATAGCCTTCTGATAATACGCCGTATGTGTTATTTTTAAAAATACTGTTTCTTACAATTACATTTCTGTTGTTTAAAATCCCTGTGGTATTATTTTCAAATAAACAATTTGTAATATAGCAAGTATCGTAATAAGCAGAAAATCCGTATGTATTTTCGGCAAAATAACAACTGTCAATTTTCATTTTACCTAACAGGGCACTACCCGAAGAGCATTTCTCAAAAGATGAATGTTTAACCAGAGCATTACTATTGTTGATAGTTACTTTTGCATAATAAAACTTAGCATATTCAATATTTGTAATACCGAAACTATTCAATGT
>CAYRJP010000171.1:0-5381 GCA_964424425.1 uncultured Bacteroidales bacterium
ATGAAAAATAATATTCCTTTTTTCCGTAAAATAATAAAAGCAGTAGGCTTATAAGCCGGATTTTGTCATCTCTAAAAAAGAGAGTTTCTATCATTTATCTGGGATTACAGTTGCCTGTAACCACTATCGACCTACCCCTCCCGAATATTCTTATTCAAAGAAAAACAGTGCGAGCAACACTGTTCTCTACAATGTAGAGAATCGGGATATACATGGTCTTTCAGCCCGTGAGAGACACGGCTGCGACAGTCACCTGCCGCACCGGTGAGCTCTTACCTCACCTTCTCACCCTTATCTGCCATAGGCGGACGGTTATTTTCTTCTGTCTTACTATACCCTCACGAGTATCTTCTATTTCAGAAGCACGGTGCTCTGTGCTGCCCGGACTTTCCTCATCCCGAAAAGATTCGGGACGCGATAGAACAGCCTACTGCAAATGCAAAAGTATTATTAAAAGGTGATATAACAAAAAAGCCGCCTTAAAAAAGGCGGCTGCGACTATGTTTATTCAAAAAATTATTTTATTTCACTGTTTTGCAAATTGCTTCGAAAGCTTGCGGGTGATTCATTGCCAAGTCGGCAAGCACCTTACGGTTAATTTCCACATTAGCTTTTCCCAATTTACCAATAAATTCGGAGTAAGACATTCCGTGAAGACGAGCTCCTGCGTTAATACGCTGAATCCACAAACTTCGGAAATTACGTTTTTTTACTCTACGGTCGCGGTAAGCATATTGTAACCCTTTTTCGTAAGTGTTTTTTGCTACCGTCCATACATTTTTACGGGCACCAAAGTTTCCTCTGGTTTCCTTCATCAATTTTCTTCTTCTTGCTCTTGATGCTACAGCATTTACTGATCTAGGCATATTCTTTACTTTTTACAGACCGGTTAGCGTTCCTCTCCATTAGGAATCTTTTACGGCTAATTCGATCTTTGATTAAACAATAATTTTATATTACTTCATTGCTAAACAAAGTTTGATGTTATTTACATCAGCTTTGTGAACAGTAGTAAAATAAGTTAAGTTACGTTTACGTTTCTTTGCTTTTTTTGTCAAAATATGACTTTTATAAGCATGTTTTCTTTTAATTTTTCCGGATCCTGTCAACACAAAACGCTTTTTTGCTCCGGAAACAGTTTTCATTTTTGGCATAATTGTTAAATTTAATACAATTAATTACTTTTTCTTTTTTGGTGAAATAAACATAGTCATTCGTTTACCTTCTAACTTAGGTAGTTGCTCAACTTTTCCGTATTCTTCCAATTCTTGAGCCAACCTAAGTAATAATATCTCTCCCTGTTCTTTAAACAGTATTGAACGTCCTTTAAAAAATACATAAACTTTAAGTTTGGCACCTTCTTGAAGAAATTTAATTGCATGATTTTTTTTAAAGTTATAATCATGTTCATCAGTATTGGGTCCAAACCTTATTTCTTTAAGCACAACCTTTACGGCTTTGGCTTTCATTTCCTTTTTCTTTTTCTTTTGTTCATAAAGGAATTTGCTGTAATCAATAATTTTACATACAGGCGGGTCTGCTTTTGGTGATATTTCCACTAAGTCAAGCTCCTTTTCTTCAGCTAATTTTAGGGCTTCTTGTCTGGAAACAATTCCCGGATTATCAATATTGTCACCCACCAATCTAACGTGAGTTGCTCGAATTGCTTCATTTATTTTAAACAATTCTTTCTCATCGTTTCTCTGAAATCTTCTTTTGTTGTGTCTTGGTCCTGCTATGACTTGGTCCTCCTATATTTAATTATCATTTAAAATTTGTTCTACTTCTTTATTTATCAGCTTGGCAAATTCATCAATACTCATGCTTCCTTTATCGCCTTCTCCTTGTTTACGCACCGAAACAGTATTTGTTTCAACTTCTTTTTCACCTACAATAAGCAAATAAGGAATACGTTTTAATTCATTATCACGTATCTTTCTGCCTATTTTTTCGTTACGGTCATCTATTTGGGTGCGAATATCGTAATTATTTAGAAAATCTGAAACTTTTTTTGCAAAATCATTAAATTTTTCGCTAATAGGCAATATTACTGCTTGTTCGGGTGTTAGCCACAACGGAAATTTTCCGCTTGTATGTTCGATAAGAACAGCTACAAAACGCTCCATTGAGCCGAACGGTGCACGATGAATCATTATCGGACGATGTTTTTTGTCATCACTGCCGATATATTCAAGGTCGAAACGTTCGGGTAGGTTATAGTCAATTTGAATTGTGCCTAATTGCCACTTTCTGCCAATGGCATCGCGAACCATAAAGTCCAATTTAGGTCCGTAAAAAGCCGCTTCGCCCAATTCTACTGTTGTTTCAAGTCCTTTATCTTTACATACGTCAATAATTGCTTGTTCCGATTTTTCCCAATTTTCGTCGCTCCCTATGTATTTTTCTTTGTTGTTGGGGTCGCGTAACGATATTTGAGCGGTAAAGTCGTTAAAATCCAATGTTTTAAAAATATACAATACAATGTCGATAACATTGGCAAACTCCTCTTTCAACTGGTCGGGACGACAGAAAATATGAGCATCATCCTGAGTGAAACCTCTTACTCTTGTAAGTCCGTGAAGCTCGCCGCTCTGTTCGTAACGGTAAACTGTTCCGAATTCAGCAAGTCTTACGGGTAAGTCTTTGTAAGAGCGTGGTTTGAATTTATAAATTTCGCAGTGATGCGGACAATTCATTGGTTTTAATAAAAACTCTTCGCCTTCGGCGGGTGTGTTTATGGGTTGAAACGAATCGTGTCCGTATTTTGCGTAATGTCCCGATGTTACATACAACTCTTTTTGTCCGATATGTGGGCTTATTACCTGTTCGTAACCGTATTTTTTTTGAACCTTTTTTAAAAAGTTTTCCAGTCGTTCGCGAAGTTGTGCTCCTTTGGGCAACCACAATGGTAATCCTTGACCTACCCGTTGCGAAAACATAAAAAGTTCAAGTTCTTTACCTATTTTGCGGTGGTCGCGTTTTTTTGCTTCTTCGAGCATTTCCAAATATTCGTCAAGAAGTTTTTTCTTTGGAAATGTAATTCCGTAAACGCGGGTAAGTTGCTTACGTTTTTCGTCGCCTCGCCAATAAGCACCTGCTACGCTGAGTATTTTTATTGCTTTAATCAATCCTGTGTCGGGCAAATGCGGTCCGCGACAAAGATCGGTAAAGTTTCCTTGCTTGTAAAAGCTGATTGTTCCGTCTTCGAGTTCGTTGATAAGTTCAACTTTATACTCTTCGTTTTTACTTGTAAAATATTCAAGAGCTTTGTCTTTTGAAACATCTTCGCGATTGTATCGGTTTTTTTGCGAAGCAAGTTCCTGCATTTTTTTCTCAATCTTTACAAAATCGGCATCGGTAATTTGTTTTTCTTCTCCCAAATCAATATCGTAATAAAATCCGTTTTCGATAGCAGGACCTATACCGAATTTAACACCCGGATAAAGTTCTTGCAAAGCTTCTGCCATAAGGTGAGCCGATGAATGCCAAAACGCATGCTTACCTTCTTCGTCTTCCCATTTATGCAATTTTATTGAAGCATCAGTATTTATGGGACGTGTAACATCCCACAATTCTCCGTTTACGGTTATCGACAATACCTCTTTTGCCAAGCGGCTGCTTATGCTTTTTGCAATTTCATATCCTGTAACACCGTCTTCAAATTCTCTGACGCTGTTGTCGGGAAAAGTTATTTTTATCATATTGATTTTTACTTTTTTATTTACAGAACTGCAAAAATAATATTAATTTATATAAGTTCTGTTTTTTGATGTAAAAAATTATTCAAACGATAGTTCGTTTAGTCTTTTTACAAATTCTTCAACTTTTTGTTTAAAAAATATACGTATCTCTTTAAATTGTTTTTTTGCCGGAATTTCTTTGTTTTTTCTCACGGCATTTATTTTTTGCAACAGTTCTCTTTGCATTTCAAGAGAGTCGGAAATAATTTTAGCCAATTCATCGTGATTTTTATCCGGAAACAGGTAGTTGTAAGTAAAACACTCAATTATTATTTCCGATGTTACAAAACTTATGTCCTTTTTAAGATTTCTGATATTTGCCATAACTTTTTAATTGATTATTGTCTATTGAATATTGGTTATTGTTCGTCGTGAAAATACAGTTTGTAAAATTTCAAACCCTTTGTATTATCAAATCCTTTTTCGATATAATCGGGATTTGAATGCACATAGATATGAAAATTTTTGTCAAGTTTAATGACACTTCTGAAATATTTTTTTCCTTTTTTCAGAGCAGGTTCCGAAAGCTCAAAACTGTCTATTTGCGATAAATTATGTTGAACTTCAAATTCTTGCTTATACTCTTCAAAGGCTTCGCTTATCTCTTTGTCGCCAATAATATCAGATTTAAACTGCTCATTATCAAATACTTTATTATTATTAAAATACGCTTCAGCTCTTTTTACAAATGCCACTTGCTCTTGCTTGTCAACATTGTTAGGTTCTGTTAATACGCTTTCGCTGAAACCCTTACAAATATCCATTATCTGTTGAGTTTGATAAAATTCATTCTCACGCGGCATTATTTGTAAAAAATCGTTACGCCAATACGCTGCTTCAACCGAACGGTTTGCTGTATCAACAATTGAAATTTTATATCCTATATCGTGTTCGGTATTAAAAATCAAACACCCTTTGTCAAGTTTTTTTATGTTTATGCCGTTAGCGTAGTCCACTTCAAAATTATCGTCTTTTTGATAAACACGTATATAAGTATCTTTTGTTTCTGATTTAAAAAGCCCGATTGCATCCACCACTTCGTCATCAATCATAATATCCGAAAAACGAACCACGTAAAATTCCCCTGTTTTAATTTTCGGGTGATTAGAACTTTCATAAAGTCTGTTAGCTAAATTAACCGACTGTTCGTAAAAATTGTCGGGATTGTCGAAAATTTGCCCGATATAGTTGTAAACTTCATTTAACTGTAAGTCGGATTCATGTGCAAAACCAAAAAAATATTCCGATTTAAACTGACTCAAGAAATATTGTTTTAAAATATCTTCAACAGTATTATCGTGAATATTCATTTCACTTTTCGACAATTTTACACCTTCGTCTTCGGTGCGGTTGCCTATATTGTGAACAACTATTTGATTTAAACTTACATCGGTAAAGTTAAACATAATTGTGTGTTTTTTAATTTTGCAAAGGTAAGTATAATTTGTGATTGATTTTAAAATATTTTATTTGTTCTTAAATCTGCAAGACCTAACAGGTTTTTGTTTGATTATTAATTTGTTAAAAAAAATACAAGTCCGATTATTTTAATAAAACCTGTCAGTCCGATTATTTGAAATAATGGGTTCTACCACTAATTTAGTGGACAATTAAAAGCTAAATATCCAAACCTTCCAGGTT
>CAYRJP010000172.1:0-5377 GCA_964424425.1 uncultured Bacteroidales bacterium
TTAAACTTTATTGTGCCGATTTATTATATGGCATCAACAACCGGTTGCAAAAAAATAACAGATTAATTGATTCTATTATATGCTCTTCTGTTAAGTCAAATCAGGTTTTATTAATTTCCGAAAAATGCGAACCTGATATTAAATTATACAAAGCACTAAAAAAAGAGTTGGCTAAATACCGCCAATATGCAAAAAACAAAGATGCTTATTTGCATATTACATATCCTGCAAAAGCACTTAAAAAAGGTGATAAAAGCGAAACCGTTATTTTATTGAAACGTAAACTTTCGGCTTTCGGATATTTACCCGACAGTAGCAAGTCAAATATTTTTAATGAAAATTTAGAAACGGCAATAAAAAAATTTCAAGCAGTAAACGGGTTAACTCCCGATGGAATAGCAGGTCGTTATACTTTTGCATTTATCAACCGAACTCCCAAATATTATACAAATACCATTAAAATAAATATGGAACGATGCCGTCGAAAACAAAATATTGTAATGGGCGACGGCATTGTTATAAATATTCCCGAATACAGATTACGTTTGTATTGTTCTGATACTCTTGCTTTTACTGCAAAAGTAATTGTAGGTAAGGTAAAAAAAAAACTCCGTTGTTGAAATCGAATATTGAATATCTTGTTTTTAATCCGTGCTGGACAGTTCCAAATTCGATAGCCGTAAAAAAGATGTTGCCAAAATTAAAAAATGATTCAAATTATTTGGCAAAACATAATATGTTTATTTGCAACCTGTCGGGCAAAAAGATAAACTCTGCCAATATTGATTATTCAAAATATTCATCAGGTAATTTTCCTTATAAAATATTTCAGCGTCACGGTGCAAACAATGCTCTGGGAAAAGTAAAATTTATGTTTCCGAATAAATATCATATTTACTTGCACGACACTCCCGGTAAATACCTTTTTAATAAAGATTTCAGAACTTTTAGCAGCGGATGTATAAGAGTGCAAAATGCTATGCTTTTGGCAAAAATAATTCTACATAATGACAGTAACTTTACTAAATTATCACACTATTTATCAAAAGGTTATCCCGAAATCGTGAAACTTAAAACTTATATTCCCATACAAACGGTTTATTTTACTTGTAATATTGATTCAATAAGAAAAGTTCACTTTTTTAAGGACATTTACGGGTATGATATAAAAATATTAAAAGAGTTGAAAAAATAGTTGTACCCTCACCAGGACTCGAACCTGGATCAACAGTTTAGGAAACTGCTATTCTATCCCTTGAACTATGAGGGCAACAAATTTGTGGCAAAAATATATATTTTTAATAAACTGTCAAAGGAGGTGTCTAAAAAGTCAAAGTTTCGCTATATTTATAAAATTATAAAACTAAAATATTTATATTCAATGAGTTAACAAAGCAAAATTTTGACTCTATTTTTGATATAAATACTTTTTAGACAGCCTCTTTTAATAAATTATTCTACAGTAACTGATTTTGCAAGGTTTCGAGGTTGATCAACATTACAACCTCGCATTACCGCAATATGATACGATAGCAGTTGCAAAGGAATAACCGAAATAAGCGGTGCCAAATGCTCCGGTGTTTCGGGAACCTCAATAACATGGTCTGCCATTTTTCTGATAGTATCATCACCTTGCGTAACAACAGCTATTACTTGTGCATTTCGAGCTTTTACCTCTTGAATATTTGAAACAATTTTTTCATAAGAACTATCTTTTGTAGCAACAACTACCACAGGCATCTCTTTGTCAATTAATGCAATAGGTCCGTGTTTCATTTCAGCGGCAGGATACCCTTCGGCGTGAATATACGATATTTCTTTAAGTTTTAAAGCTCCTTCAAGAGCAACCGGAAATAAAAATCCACGTCCTAAATAAAGAGCATTCTTTTTATCCTTATACAGTTCTGAAATTTCTTTAATCTGATCATTCTTCTCTACCGCTTGTTCAATTTTTTCAGGAATCAAAGTCAATTCTTTAATTAAATGAACATATTGCTCTTCGCTGATTTGATATTTATTGTGAGCAAGTTTAAGAGCCATCATTGTAAGAACAGTAACCTGAGCAGTAAATGCTTTTGTAGAGGCAACACCTATTTCAGGGCCGGCATGTGTATAAACTCCTGCATCGGTTTCACGAGGAATGCTTGAACCTACCACATTGCAAATACCGAGAACCATTGCTCCCGCTTTTTTTGCCATTCGTATTGCGGCAAGAGTATCAGCAGTTTCACCACTTTGACTTATTGCAATAACAACATCGTCACTGTAAATTACAGGATTGCGATACCGAAATTCCGAACCATATTCCACTTCAACAGGCACGCGTGCAAACTCTTCAAAAAGATATTCGCCTACTAATCCCGCATGCCACGATGTTCCGCAAGCAACAATTATTATCCTGCGTGCTTTTTCCAAATTTCCCCATACGGCATGCAAGCCACCAAGATGAATATTTGTTTTTTCAGGATTTATTCTTCCTCTGAATGTATCGGCAATGGCTTTGGGTTGTTCGTAAATTTCTTTAAGCATAAAATGGTCAAACCCCATTTTATCTATTTCACCAATATCTATTGATAACTCTTTAATGTCAGGAGTAAGAGGTTTATTCTCAATATTTTTCAGTTGCAATTCATTCTTTTTAATAATAGCAACATCATCATCGTTCAAGTAAATAACACTCTTAGTGTATTCAACAATAGGTGTTGCATCGGATGCAATAAAATATTCACCTTGTCCCACACCTATTACTAACGGACTGCCTTTGCGAGCTGCTATCAATTTATCGGGTTCGTTTTTACACATAACAACAAGCCCGTAAGCACCTATCACTTTCGACAAAGCCAATCTGACAGCCATTTCGGCTGAGATATCACCTTTTAGGTAAATATATTCTATAAGATTTGCCAACACCTCTGTGTCGGTTTCACTTTTAAATTCGTATCCTCTGTTTATAAGTTTTTCTTTAAGACGAGCATAGTTTTCAATAATTCCATTATGAATTACAATAAAATTTTTATAAAAACTCTCGTGAGGATGAGCATTAATATCGTTTGGTTCGCCGTGTGTTGCCCAACGTGTATGTCCCATTCCTATAGTTCCGGCAGTAGATTTATTCCCTATGTAATTTTCAAGGTCAGAAACTTTCCCTTTATGTTTATATAATGCTGTTTTATTATCAAATAATGCAATACCTGCCGAATCATATCCTCTGTATTCCAATCGCTTAAGCCCGTTTATTATAATCGGATAAGCCTGTTTATCTCCTATATATCCTACAATTCCACACATAATTATTTATTCTATTTTAATTTTTACATATGTTATTCTTAGTTTTGGAAATATGTCATTTTTTGCACCTTTAAGAATAAATCTGTTTGCAAATGATTTATTTGAAACATTATCAGTAGTCAATAGTAATGTTAAGGTTTCCTCTCCATTGTGAATAGCATCAAAAAGGGTTTTTTTTATATTTATTCTATATCCTTTACCCTGCGGTAAATCGGAATAATTTATTTTAGAATACTTATTATTACCAAAATATTCTTGTAATAACAATTTTTCATTATTTTCATTTAATTTATAAACAGTTAATGCTGCCATAGGATAATAGATACTATCTTCAACAGTTTGCGGTTCTAAAGCATAAACATCAATTAGTGCTTTATTAATAGTAATATTACCTGAGTCTTTCCAATTTTGTAAATCTTTAATCTCAATTCTACTTTCAAAAGCATTATTATATTTTATATAAAATAAATCCTGAATTTTTGAAGTATCCGGTTCGGCATTCATATCCAAATACTTAATATCACTGTTATACTCCCTTTTAAAAATATTACATCTATAAGTATAATTATTAATATTATACATATATGATAATGTATCCTCCTCATTATGATAATACATTTGCAATCTTGTTAATCCGCTTGACATAAAATATGAAATTGCTCCTCCTTGTGTTAATGGTTCTGCAATAAAATAAAATCCTCTGAAAAGATTAGAAGCAAAAGTATCTTGTGTATGATAAAATTCTTCATTTAAAAATTTCTGACCGAATTCATCAGGTAGTTTTACTGTTAAAGGTAAAGAATCACCCGGACGTGGAGTAAATGAAAATGTTGTAACTACTAAATTTTCATCGTAATATTCACTAATTACTGCATCTGCCATTTCTCTACCGTTAATACTGTTTGCCGTATCATTTAATGCCATATTTTTGTTCAGCTCATAAACAGTAATATTTTGAGTTTGTGTAGTATCACCATATGCAAATGAATAATCAAGATATAAAACCAGTGAGTCAAAAACAGGATTTTTACCGAAATCAACATTAAACGACGAAAGGTTTACTTCGGTCATGAAATTGTTTTGGAATTTTCCTATTTTCTCGTCAATACTATAACCTAACAATAAATTTGAAGGGTTAAAATAAATAGAATCGGATTGCTGATAAGTATAAGTATTAACAACCATTGATGAATCGTTAAATACAAAAACTTTATCATCAGGATTTTCTAAACCTAACCCTACTTCTCCCGAATCATCTTTACAAGAAAACAACAAACAGCCGTAAAAACAAAAACCTGCCAATAGGAAGGTTTTCATAATATATTTAATTTTCAATTTTATATAATTTTAAAGTTAATAAGTTAAGGTAGAATTTTATCGTAAAATTCATCATAAGTATCAATAAACTCATCTGAATTTTTATATGTAAGAAATGGTTTCCCACTTTTATTTGTATAATCTTCAAGTTCTTTGTCAACATTTTCACTTCCCAATATTAAACCATCCGAATTATCAATCGCAAGTTTTGTTAAATTAATAAAATTCGGTTTTTCTATTGTTTTTAAATCATTTTCTTCAAGTCCATCAAAAATTAATTTTTTCTTAAACTTAGCATCTAATTCATTATCAAACTTATCATTATACACTGAATAAATCAGCTTAGCTCCCGAAAATAACGGATTATCTTTAAATATTTTTTTAATATATAAAGGAACCAACGATGTAAACCACCCGTGACAATGTATTATATCAGGTGTCCAACGTAATTTTTGAACTGTTTCAAGAACGCCTCTTGCAAAAAATATTGCTCTTTCGTCGTTATCTTCAAAATATTTGCCCGATTCATCTTTAAGAACGGCTTTTCTTTGAAAATATTCTTCGTTGTCAATAAAATAAACTTGCATTCTTGCAGCTTGAATAGACGCAACTTTTATTATTAGCGGATGGTCAGTATCATCAATAATTAAATTCATCCCCGACAAACGTATTACTTCATGCAGTTGATTACGTCTTTCATTTATGCAACCAAACCTTGGCATAAATGTTCGTATCTCTTTTCCTCTTTCTTGAATTCCTTGGGGAAGTTCTC
>CAYRJP010000173.1:0-5337 GCA_964424425.1 uncultured Bacteroidales bacterium
GTTTTGAAATAGAGGAAAGCGAGCCGAAATCGGATAAACTGGCGGGATTGAGCATAATTGCCAGCGGTAAGTTACAAAATTTCAGTCGCGAAGAGATAAAAAAAGTGATTGAAGACAACGGCGGAAAAGCTGTTAGTTCTATCAGTAAAAAAACAAGTTATCTGCTTGCGGGTGAAAATATAGGACCAAATAAATTGGAAAAGGCAAAAAAACTGAATATTCCTATTATTACCGAAGAAGAATTTTTAGAAATGATAGAATAAAAATAATTATGGCTCTTGATGCTGACAAAATTTATGACTTATTATTAAAAAAAGAATCGGACACTTATATTGGCGGAATAATATTGGATTATTTGTCGTTAAAACAAAAACTGAAAAATATTGATAAACAATCGTGGTATTTTAAAAACGGATTACAGGCTAACAGGAAAAAATTAATTTCGTTGAGGAAATCATATAAAAAACTTCGTGAAGATTATAACAAGGTGACAATTAACGACTTGAAACAAAATATTGTTGATGCCGAGAAACTGATAAAAGACCGTTACAGTAAACGGATAAACTCAATAGAAATGTATCATTACCGTTATTTGCTTAGTGAAATATCATTTAACGAAGAACTTATTTACACAAAAAAGAAAGTTGAAATATTACAGCCCATAGATTATTACGAAACACATACCGATGAATTGATAAAATTGATAGATTGATTTTTTTCTCATAGGGTTTTTTATTGTCAGTCGGTCATAGATATAAACAATAAAATTTAGTAATTTTAACAAGCCGGCAAATAAAAAACACAAACTATGAGAACAAATATTAAACAACAAGCACTTATTATTCTGTTTTTGTTTATTGGGTTAGTTGTTACCAATACAGCACAAGGCAAAGACGAAAATTTTCCCGACACAGTTTCTTATAAACAAATTAAAGGTAAAATAGTTGATAATGAATCTATGAATCCTTTGGTGTTTGCAACTGTTTCAATTGAAAATACAAATATTGCCACAGTATCAAATTCACAAGGTTTTTTCTTGATAAAAGTTCCCGACAAATATTTGTCGAACAATATTATTTTTTCATATTTAGGATATGAAAATGTTAAGATACCGGCAATCGACCTTTTGAAAAAGAAAAAAAATACAGTAAAACTGAAACTTGTTTCTGTTAATCTTACCGAGATAAATATTTTTCCGCACAATCCGCGAGTATTAATTGATAAGGTTATTGAGAATAAGCGAAATTGTTATCAAGACAGCCCGAAAATAATGACGGCTTTTTATCGGGAAACCGTAAAAAAAGGAAACAGTTATATAGGATTGGCAGAGGCGGTTGTAGAGATTTATAAACAATCGTATTTTGCAGCAAGAAGCGATGCTATAAAACTTATAAAAGGCAGAAAAAGTGGCGATGTCGAAAAAATGGATACATTGTTGTTTAAATTGCAAGGTGGTCCATATGCTACTTTATTGCTTGATGTTATTCGAAATCCGTATATAATATTATCGGAAGATATATTATCTGCTTACGATTATTCTTACGATAATATTGTGGTTTACAATAAACGGTTGAATTATGTTTTGGCTTTTAAACAAAAGGGTAGTGTTACTGAGCCTATGTATTACGGCAAAATTTACATAGATGCCGAAACATTTGCCATATCAAATATTATTTTTAGTCTTAATACCGAAGATAAATATGCTGCAGCATCGTATTTTATTAAGAAAAAACCGTTTGGCGTAAGTATTTATCCTGTTTCTGCCGATTATATGGTAAGATATAAGCAAAATAACGGTAAATGGTATTACAGCTATTCACGAGGTGAAGTTCAGTTTAAGGTTAAATGGAAGAAAAAATTGTTTAGTTCAAATTTTTCAACAATGGTAGAAATGTCGGTAACAAATATGAGAGATGCAGACAGTAAGCCTTTTAGACCTTCCGAAAGATTAAAGATGAATGTTATAATGACTGAAAATGTAAGCAGCTTTGCCGATAAAAACTTTTGGGGAGAGTATAATATTATCGAACCTGAAAAGTCTATAAAATCAGCTATCAAAAAAATAAGTAAAAATTTAAAATAAATTTCAGGTTCTAATAAACCTTTCGGGTTTTAAAAACCTGAAAGGTTTGGATTGAATCTTTAAATTCTTGAAAAAATACGATTTGCAATTTTAAAAGTTAATAATAAAGTGGATAAACAAACGATACAAAAAATAAAAAGCGGAGATGTTAAGACTTTTGAAAAACTGTTTCGTTTGCTTTATCCTGCTCTTTGCGGTTATGCAAATAAAATTCTGAATAGTAAAGATAATGCCGAAGAAGTTGTTCAGGATGTATTTTTTAATTTATGGAAAAACAGAAAAAAGATATTTGTTGAAAGGTCGTTGAAATCGTATCTGTATAAATCGGTTTACAACAAGTGTATGCACAAAATTGAACATAAAAAAGTAGAAGACAAATACTTGGGAACATTAAAGCCTGATTCGGCATATGGTAATAATATTGAAAATGCAATGCATAATGGAGAGTTGTATATTATTTATAAAAATACTCTTGAAGAATTACCTGAAAAAAGCAAAAAAATATTTAAGATGAGCAGAAATTACGGTTTAAAATATACGGAAATAGCCGAAAAACTTTCAATATCGGTAAAAACCGTTGAGGCAAGTATAAGTAAATGTTTAAAGGCTTTGCGATATAACTTTGAACAGTATCAAAGTGGCAAATTATAAGCAAAATATATTAAAATAAGTTAAAAAATGTTAACGGATAAAAATACAAACGATATTATAAACGAAATGCAGGAGTTTGAAACATACGACACCGATAAGGCGTGGAACAGTCTGAAAAACAGAATGTCACAGAGTGATGCTAAGGTTAAAATGTTAAGAGCAAGAATTATTTTTGCAGCAGCATCAATAGTTTTATTTATAGGAATTTTTGCAGGCATGTTTTATCTGAAAACCGATAAAAGTATTTATGAAAATACTACAAATATGCCGCTTGCCGTTGTTCTTCCCGATAGTTCAAAAGTTTATCTGAATGTTGATTCTAAAATAGTTTTAGATAAAAATTTCGGGAAAACGGAACGTAGGTTGAGCTTAACGGGAATCGCATTTTTTGAGGTAACTCATAACAAACAAAAACCATTTATAATAAATGTAAAAAATAGTTTTGTTGAAGTAACGGGAACATCATTTTGTATTAATGCAAAAAGTGATGTTGAAGTATTTGTTAAAACAGGTTCGGTAAAGGTTTATAATAAAAATAAACAAGTGTCGGTAAATGCAGGGTGTGCAGCTAAGATATTGCAAAACAACAGTATATCGGTTGGTGATAATACTGATGTTAACTATTTGAGTTGGAAAACAAAAAAGCTGATATTTGATGCTACACCCGTAAAAAAAGTTATTGCCGATTTGGCTTCCACATACAATTGTAACATTGTGGTAGCCGATTCTTCAATAAATAATCTTTTGCTTACTGCTACTTTCGATAAAATAAGTATTGACGAAGCACTTGCCGGTATTTGTATGGCACTGAATTTACATTTCGATAAAGAGGATAATATTTATATATTGCATAATTGATAATTAATTTTGCAAAACAAATTGTGATAACAAGGTTATTTTGAGTAAATTACTGATACTGATATTCGGACTGATACCTTTTTTTGTTTGTTCACAAAACAATACAGGACAAGATACTTTGTTAAATAAAAAAGTATCGCTTAATATTAATAATCTTTCTGTTAATCAGGCATTAAAGCAGCTATCCGAACAAATAAATCTGTATTTTACGTATAATGCCGACTTTATCGACGGTAATAAAAGAATAACTGTAAAAACAGGTGAAATATCTCTGCAAACAGCACTTGATACAATATTGCAGGTATCCGATTTTAATTACAAATCCATTGGTAATCAAATTATTATATGTAAAACTAAATTAGTAAAAGATAATAAACAAAATAGCAATATTTATAAAGTAGTAAGTGGGAAAATAACCGATAAATCAACAGGTAAAGGCTTACCTTATGCATCTGTAAGTATTAAGAACGGTAGTTTGGGAGTTATATCGAATTATAATGGTTTTTTTTCATTTAAAATTTCTTATAAATATTATACAGATTCATTGATGATTTCACATTTAGGGTATGACGTTAGAACGTATAATATAAAGGATATTAAAAACAGATTGAATGTAGCTTTAACACCTAAAAATATAAATCTAGGGGAAATTATAGTTAATGGAAGTAGTTGTAGGGATTTGATAAAGAGTGCAATATCCGATTTTTCAAAAAACTATTTTTTTGATACTTACTCTTTTGATGCTTTTTATCGGGAAACTGTAAAAAAAGACAAGAAAATTATGATTTATTCCGAAGCTGTTTTGTCGGGATATAAATCAAAAGCACTTTATCGTAACGAAAAGGCTGAACTGATTAAAGGCAGAACATTTCGTAATTTAATAGAGTCTGATACATTATTAATTAAGTTAAAAGGCGGAATTGATGCTTGTTTTTTACTTGATATTGTGCGAGAACCGCCTGATTTTTTAACATACAACGGAATAGATAATTATGTTTATTCTCTGTCGGGAGTTACTGCGTGGAATAATAATTTGGTTTATGAAATAAAATTTGAACCTTCAAAACAGAGTTTTGCCAATTTTAGCGGAAAACTTTTTTTGTCAATAACCGATTTGGCAATTGTAGCATCTGAATTTGAATTTTCCGATAAAAAAATCCACGCAAGTGAAGATATGTTTGTTTTTCGTAAAAGCAGAAAGATAAAGGTTATACCGCAAAAAACTTATTATATGGTAAAATACGATAAACAAAACGGTAAATATTTTAATAAATATGTTCGCGGTGAGTTAGTTATAAGCGTAAAAAAGCATAAAAAAATATTTAAAAATAATTATACTACCATAATGGAAATGCTTTATACAACAATTGATACGGTAAATATTGTAAAACCTTTAAAAAATAAATTAGTGAAAACTAATACAGTATTTTCCGATTCTCATTATTTATATGATGATAATTTTTGGGGTAATAGTAATATTATAAATCCCGATTATGATATTATTGAAGCATTAAAAAAATACAGTTTTGTTGTTAATAGTCGTAAAATAAAAAAACAGTAATTTTTTTTAAACAAAATTAAAACATGTTTGTTTGTATTAGAACAGACATAATGAGTAAAATAATTGTTGTGTAGGTTTACTATAGGTTAATTTTGTGGGGAGAAAGGCGTAAGACGACTACGGAAAGACAGGAAGTGAAGAGGGAAGTCGGTTTATGCCTTTCGTTTTTTATAAAAATAACGGT
>CAYRJP010000174.1:0-5326 GCA_964424425.1 uncultured Bacteroidales bacterium
CGGCAGATTTAAAATCGGCATCTTTGTTTAAAAGATAATATGTAAAAAATTCAAGCCCCTGAAATATGCTAAGGTCGAAGGTTGACAGAGAAGCCAGCAAGTCAAAATTAATATGAGAATTTTTAGGAAAATCTTTTATTACACCTGTAATAGTGTAACTGTCGTTTCCTATTTTGATATTTTTACCTAAACAATCGGTTTTGTTAAATATCTTTTTTGCCAGCGATTCGGTTATTACAACCGTATATTTTTGCGTTAAAGCATTATTTTTGTCACCCTGCAAAAGCAAAAGACCGAAAACATCGAAAAACTCGGAATCGACATAAAGAAGTTCTTTGCTGTTAAATTGATTTTTATTAAAATGCACATTTGTTTTACCGCCCCGATATATTTGAACGGCTTTTTCAATTTCGGGAATTTGGTTGGGAATTTCGGTGTATGCTTCACGCAAACAAATAGGGAAAGCATCAACAGAATTGTCTTCTGTCCAAATGTTATAAAGCCTTACCACTCTGTTTTTGTTGGAAAAAAACTTGTCGAAACTTGTTTCGTATTGAATAAATGCAATAAGCAATACCGCAGCTGTGATACCAATAACAAGTCCGGGAATACTAATAAAAAACAGCAACGGTGTGCGTTTGAAATTTTTTATGCTTAATATTATTTGTTTTATCATTTCTATTGATTTTTTAAACAACTTTTAGCTTATTATTACATTTAATTTTTCTCTGTTTTCACCTCTGTAATCCTCCCGAATTTCTTCTCCGAAAAAATCGGAGTTAACAGTGATAAACTCTCAAGGGGACACCTCCTCCGATTTAGCATTATTAAATAATTGTATCATTGTATCATTGTACCATTAAATATTTTTACCACAGAGAACACAAAGTTTCACAAAGATTTTAACCTCAAATTGCACTAATTAGCACTAATTTATTTTTCTTCTTCGTTGCTAATTCGCCTTCGACAAGCTCAGGCTCCGCATTCATTTCTGCATTGTAGCATTATCGCATTAAATCATTGTATCATTATATCATTGAACCATTGAATATTTTTACCGCAAAGACACTAAGACGCAAAGGTTTTTAACCACAAATTGCACTAATTAGCACTAATTTATTTTTCTTCTTCATTGCTAATTCGGCTTCGACAAGCTCAGCCTCCACATTCATTTCTGCATTGTCGCATTGTCGCATTGTCGCATTATCGCATTAAATCATTATATCATTACATCATTGTATCATTGTACCATTAAATATTTTTACCACAGAGAACACAAAGTTTCACAAAGATTTTAACCTCAAATTGCACTAATTAGCACTAATTTATTTTTCTTCTTCGTTGCTAATTCGCCTTCGACAAGCTCAGGCTCCGCATTCATTTCTGCATTGTAGCAT
This sequence comes from uncultured Bacteroidales bacterium, assembly GCA_964424425.1. Lineage (GTDB taxonomy): Bacteria > Bacteroidota > Bacteroidia > Bacteroidales > SZUA-534 > GH45. The sequence continues at coordinate 1,398 of CAYRJP010000174.1, forward strand.
TGTAGCATTATCGCATTAAATCATTATATCATTACACCATTGTATCATTGTATCATTGTACCATTAAACAACTTTCAACTCATTGTATCATTCATATCTCAACGCTTCTACGGGATTTTTATTTGCGGCTCTGTATGTTTGCAAACTAACTGTCAGCAGGGCTATAAGCAGAGCCACCAATCCTGCCAAAGCAAAAATCCACCAACTCAGTGAGATTTTATAGGCAAAATTTTCAAGCCACCGGTTCATTGCGTAATAAGCAACAGGAGCTGCTATTATAAATGCCACGGCTACCCATTTTACAAAATCTTTGTTGAGCATTTTAATTATCTCCCAAGCGGTTGCACCATTTACCTTGCGAATACCTATCTCTTTGGTTTTTTGCTGATTATAGAATATCGACATTGCAAATATTCCCATTACTGAAATTACTATTGTCAGAAAAGTAAAATACCCGACTAATTTTGATGTTTGTTTTTCTTTATCATACCAACTTTTTATTGTTTCGTCGAAAAAGTTTACTTCAACAGGAATGCCGTCGGTAAATTCGCTGTATGCAGATTTTATTTTATCAACAGTTTCTATTAAATTTTTACCTTCTAATTGCACCAAAATACTCCACGCATAACCACCCGAAGGCATTAGTTTAATGTATGCCGGTCCTATTTTATCGTGTAACGATTTGAAATTAAAATCGTTAACAATACCTAAAATAGTATATCTATTTCCCATAAAATCAACCGATTGGGGAATTGTGTCAAATTCAAGAGCTTTTACGGCAGTTTGATTTATCCATATTCCGTCTTTTGAATATGCTGCTCCCGTTGGTTGTATCTTTAAATTCATCATATCAAAAAATGCGGAATCAACTTTAAAAACCTGAAAACTGACATTTTTGTTATCAAATATAAAAGTGTTGTTGTTTCCTCCATCGGTAGGATTTCCGGCAACAAAAGATACATTTTTTACTCCGGGTATATTTTTTAATTTATTTTTAAATCCTGCATATTGGTCAGGCGAAAGAAGATTATCTAGCGATAATATATTTTTGGTATTAAATCCGGGGTTGTATGTTTGCATAAATTTTGTCTGCTTGAAAATAACAATGGCAGAAATCAATAATGCAATAACTACAACATACTGAAAGCCGATAAGAATTTTTGAGTAAACAGCTTTTGTTTTTCGGCGAAAGCCGCCTTTAAGAACTTCAACGGCTTTTAAACGTGTAACAGCCGATGCCGGTGCTACTCCCGAAATTACACCTATTATTCCAACCAAAAGAACAATGGTAATAATCATATTGCCTGTAAATCTTTCGGCAAGGTTTAGTTGTGTATTAAGCAGATTGTTAAATAGTGGTTCGGCAATAAAACTTAAAGCAATAGCAAACAAAAATGCAATATAACACAGTAAAACCGATTCAATGGTGTGTTGAATTATCAAACTTTTACGAGAACTTCCCATCAGTTTTTTTATGGCAGTCTCTTTTACACGCATACCTGCTTGTGCAATGGTAAGATTTATATAGTTGATAATTGATAAAATAAGTATCATAACAACAATTACAATTAAAACCAATACAAAAGTTTTACTGTTTTGACGAATTGCCATTCCTGCTACATTACTAAAATATACATCATCAACAGGTTCCAAAATCACATCTTTTACCATTTCGTTTTTGTATATCCAAAAATGATTTTTAAACAGTTGCAGTATTTGTGATTTTTTTGCAGGTAAGTTTGCATTCTTTTTTTCCATTAAATAAAGTCCGAAAGAACAATTACCGTAATTAGACATTAAATCAGGTGAGCCCCAAAAATCGGCAAGTGTTTTAAAGTTTATTATTGCATCAAATTTATCAAACATTGATGTTTTTGATATATCTTCAATAATGCCTGTTACAGTGCAAGGATGTTCTAAATTAATAAATACTTGTTTGCCCATAGCAGGTTTGTCGCCAAATAATTTGCGGGCAAAAGCTTTGGTTAAAACAATTGATTTTTTGGTTTTTAAGGCATTCTCGCTGTTTCCTTCAATAAATTTAAACGAAAACATTTTAAAAAAAGCAGAATCGGCAAGCATATAATTAAATAATACTTTATTGCTGTTTACAGATAATACAGCTCCGCTTGAATAAGTTCTTGTATAGCTTTCAATTTCGGGAATTTCGTTTTGCAATAAACCACCTATGGGGGGTGATACTTGTGCAAACTTTTCATTTCTGAGTCGATAAATTCTGTCTTTGTTAATTTGTGATTTATTGATTGACAGTTCATTGTTTATGTAAATACTCAATAATATCACAAAAGTTAATGATATGGTAAATCCCAAAACAGTGACAGCTGTATAAAGTTTGTTTTTATACAGGTGAGTAAAAAATATTCTTAAATTTCGTATTGACATTTTATTAATTTTTAATTGTTTTTTTTTAGATTTCTCTTACTACAAGGACACAAAAATTTTAACCACAAATTATACTAATTAGCACTAATTTATTTTTATTACTACAAAGTGCCGGTCACTAAGCACTTCGGCAAAACTCAGTATAAACCTGTCGAAGCAACTTTTGCAAGTTATTGAGATATGCCTTACATACATTGTTAATAGTTGTTTATATCATACTTTCTTGCTTACTATAGCTCCATTCTAAAATTCTTCTATATAACTCCAACATTGAAATATCAGGATTCTCTTTATATATATGAATCAACTCTTGATTAAATTCTTTAAACATTATAAAATCTCGACCTTCTATCATACTCTTCTCCATCATATTAATTGCTATATCATAATCTTTTGATTGATAGCTATCTATACAATACAAAGAAAATAAAGCCCAAGTCATATATTCATTAAATATTAAATATGGAGAATTATACAGACGTGTAATATCAGACTTTTTCCTCCAATAATTTAAATTACTAAATGAATTATTTATTTTATTGATAATTGAATCTGAAACTATATTTACAAAATTGTGATCAATTTCAGTAAATACTATTCTAGAATTATTCATTACATTAATTGCTGTATCATATTTATTATTAATAACAATAGGTGAAACTGACATTATTATCTGAGTCAATCCATTACTAGAAAATCTTTTTGTGTAATTTGTTCCATTAACAAGTGGTGAAATAATAATTTTATAACTATCATAAGTTATATCGGGGAACTTTCTTGTAAGCCAATATGTCATTTTATCAATAGGAATAAAATACTCATATGATATTATCAAACTATCATAAAAATATCTTTGAGAACTATAAAACTCTCTAAATTTTGAATGCTCAATAAAATTATTAATATATTTTTTATTTTTTTTTATAGGATCCCTCCAAAACAATAAACATGTTTGTGGTATTTGATTATTAAAATGCACTTTATCATTTTCATCAATACTATACCCTAGAGCATTCATCCTATAAAAAATATAATTTATGTAAGTAAATGTTTTTAATGGTTTTTTAATCTTACTATTCATTCGTTTTATCTGCTTATCTTTCTTGTAATCAGAAAAATAATTCATCACATCAGTATAATAATCTGTTGTCATATTAATCATATTTGAATCAAGCTGACCACAATCTGTTAACGCGACCATTACATTAACTAGTTCATACATTTCTGGTATTTCTACTCTATAATTACCCTTGTAGTAACTAATATATTCTTCACCAAAGTTTGCTTCTTTCAAAGTTTTACAACTAGAAAAACTTATCACTACAATAAAAAAAATAATATAATTCTTCATATTAAAAAATTTACATAATATTCTCAGGAACGGGTTACAATAACCACTAACTCTATATCATTAAACATTTTTACCGCAAAGACACTAAGACGCAAAGGTTTTTTAACTTTCAACTCAATCTTACCACAGAGAACACAAAGTTTCACAAAGATTTTAACCTCAAATTGCACTAATT
>CAYRJP010000175.1:0-5303 GCA_964424425.1 uncultured Bacteroidales bacterium
AATTTTAACAATTAATATGGGAATTATCGAAATAGAAGGCATGGAATTTTATGCCTATCACGGATGCTTTACCGAAGAACAAATAGTAGGTAATAAATTTTTGGTCAATTTGCGTATTGAAGCAGACTGCAGCAAAGCAAAAACAACCGACAATATTAACGATGCAGTTAATTATCAAATAGCATATGATGTAATAAAAAATGAGATGGAAAAAAAATCTCATCTATTGGAAAATATTGCAAACAGAATACTCGAAAGTTTATTTAATAAAATGAGTGGCATAAAAATTGCTACGGTAAAAGTATCAAAAATAAATCCTCCATTAGGGGGTAAAATCAAAAGTGTAAGTGTTACTTTAACAAAAAATAATTCTGATTTATAGCGAGTTAAATAAAAAATCAAATTTAATTTGAAAGTATTAGAAATTATTTTATAAATTTGCACCGCAATTTTTGGTCTCGTGGCCGAGTGGCTAGGCAGAGGTCTGCAAAACCTTGTACAGCGGTTCGAATCCGCTCGAGACCTCTAAGAGTAAAGACTCTTATTGATTGGCTTATATTAAGCCTTAAAATTTATTGTTAACTAAAAAATTTGAATTATGTCTGACGTTGCATCAAGAGTTAAAGCAATTATTGTTGACAAATTAGGTGTTGATGAAAACGAAGTTACAAACGAAGCAAGCTTTACTAATGATTTAGGAGCTGATTCACTTGACACAGTTGAATTAATTATGGAATTCGAAAAAGAATTCAACATTGCTATTCCTGACGACCAAGCAGAAAAAATTGCTACAGTAGGAGAAGCAGTTGCACATATTGAAGAAAACGTTAAGTAAATTAACTAAAAAAATTGAAGTTTTAAATTTAGACATTATCACTATGGAATTAAAAAGAGTTGTTGTTACAGGAATTGGAACAATTAACCCATTGGGAAAAAATCTTTCTGAAACATGGGAGAATATGAAAAATGGCGTAAGCGGATCCCAAAAAATCACCCGTTTTGATGCGTCTAAATTTAAAACTCAGTTTGCTTGCGAAGTTAAAAACTACGATACTAAAGAGTATTTTGACAGAAAAGAATCACGCAAACTTGATTTATATGCCCAGTTTGCATTAATAGCAGCAACAGAAGCTGTTAACGATGCCGGTATTGAAAACAACAATAATGTCGATAAAGACAGAGTTGGCGTTATTTGGGCTTCGGGTATTGGCGGATTAATGACTTTTCAAGATGAATGTATCAGTTTTGGAAGAGGAGACGGAACACCTCGATTTTCGCCTTTCTTTATTCCTAAAATGATCTCGGACATTGCTGCGGGTCAAATATCTATTAAATACGGATTTCACGGACCTAACTTCGGAACAGTATCAGCTTGTGCATCATCTACCAATGCTATTATTGATGCATTAAATTATATCAGACTGGGAAAAGCCGATATAATTGTAACAGGTGGTTCTGAGGCTTCAATCAGTCAAGCCGGAATTGGAGGATTTAACTCAATGCAAGCATTATCAACAAACAACGAAGAATACGAAACAGCTTCTCGTCCGTTTTGTAACACTCGCGACGGTTTTGTTATGGGTGAAGGCGGTGCCGGTTTAATACTTGAAGAGTATGAACATGCAAAAGCTCGAGGAGCAAAAATATATGCCGAAATAGTAGGCGGTGGAATGTCTGCCGATGCTTATCATTTAACGGCAACTCATCCCGAAGGTCTTGGAGCTGCAAAATGTATGAACCTTGCAATTGAAGATGCAGGTCTTAAGCCTGAAGATATCGACTATGTTAATGTTCACGGAACAGCAACCCCTGTTGGTGATATTCCTGAAACATTAGCTATTGTAAAAGTATTTGGTGAGCATGCTTATAAATTAAACGTAAGCTCTACTAAATCAATGACAGGTCATTTACTGGGAGCTGCAGGAGCTATTGAATCAATAGCCGCAATTATGGCACTACAACACAATATTGTGCCTCCTACAATTAATCATAGAGAAGCTGACCCTAATATTGATTCTAAACTTAACTTAACATTGCATAAAGCTCAAGAAAAAGAAGTTAATGCTGTTTTAAGTAATACTTTTGGATTTGGTGGTCATAACGCTTCAGTAGTCTTTAAAAAAATAGATTAACTGTTTTGTTAAAAGGTCTCATTTCATTTTATTTCAGACGAATATTAAGCACCGATAAATCTTTTTACGATAACATTCGGAAGATTACTGGTCTGTTCCCTCGAAATGAAGAACTTTATAAATTGGCCTTTATTCATAAATCGGCTTCGTTACGATTACAAAGTGGTCTTGTAATTAATAATGAACGTCTTGAGTTTCTTGGAGATGCAATCCTTGATGCTGTTGTTGCCGAATATCTTTATACAAAATTTCCCGACAAAAAGGAAGGTTTTTTAACTCAAACACGCTCGAAAATTGTTAACGGCGATTTTCTTGGTCAATTGGCTTTACAATTAGGTCTCGATAGATTTATTGTTTCTCATGCTTACAATTATAATTCGAATAAACATATTCTCGGTGATGCTTTTGAAGCTCTTATCGGAGCAATATATCTCGACCATGGTTACAAATCGGTAAAAAAATTTGTTTTTAAACAATTACTTAAAAAACACATCAACATGACCGAAGTGCTTAATACCGAAACCAATTACAAAAGCAAATTGATTGAGTGGGCTCAAAAAGATAAAAAAGAAATTGTTTTTGAAACTGTTCAAGAATCATCATCATCGCCAAGAATTCCTGAATTTGTAAGTTTTATTAAATTAAACAATAAAATTATAGGCAAAGGTTATGGAACTTCTAAAAAAGAAGCCGAACAAGATGCCGCTAAAAATACCCTGCAAAAATCACCAAAAGAATAATAATTTTTTAGCTTTTACCTCTCTCTTTTTTGACTCAAATCCATACAATAAAAACTATATAACAGCAAACTATCTGTATTTAGTAACAGTTTGGGCTTTAATAAACCACTACTATCAAACAATTAAAAATAATATTGTAAATTTGAAACTAAAATTAGTTTTAATATTATAATGAATATCCTCTATATATCATACGACGGGATGACCGATAATCTCGGTCAATCACAAGTTATTCCTTATTTGGCAGGATTGTCAAAACAAGGATTTAATATTACAATAATGAGTTTTGAAAAAAATGATAATTTTCAAAATCGTGAAAATGTGATTCAAAACTTATTAAAAAAAAACAATATTAACTGGCATCCTCTTAAATACACACCTTCGCCACCAGTATTATCTACTATAAAAGATATTCGCACAATGATAAAAGAGAGTAAAAATCTATATAAAAAACAGCATTTCTCAATTGTTCATTGTCGTAGTTATATAGCTGCTTTTGCAGGATTGCATTTAAAACAAAAATACGGAGTAAAATTTCTGTTTGATATGCGTGGCTTTTGGGCTGACGAACGTGTAGAAGGAAATATATGGAACTTAAAAAATCCTGTTTTTAACTTTGTTTATAAATATTTTAAAAACAAGGAGAAACAATTTCTGTCGTCGGCAGATTATGTGGTTAGTCTTACCGAAAACGGTAAAAAAACAATGCAATCGTGGAATTATTTAAAAACTACTGATTTTCCGGTAGAAGTTATTCCTTGTTGTGCCGATTTTAATCATTTTGATTATTCTGAGGAGGAGCAGAAACAAAAAACAAAAGAACTGAAAAAGGAGTTGAAAATATCCGATTCTGATTTTATTCTTTCATATCTGGGGTCAATAGGAACATGGTATATGCTTGATGAGATGCTTGATTTTTTTAAAGTTTTATTAACTCAAAAACCAAATGCAAAATTTCTTTTTATCACAGCAGAATCTTCAAAATATATTTTTGAAAAAGCAACAAAAAAAAGCATTGATATATCAAAAATAATCATCAAAAAATCAAACAGAGAAGATGTGCCTGCCTATATTGCTTTAAGCTCCGTTTCAATATTTTTTATTAAGCCTGTATTTTCAAAAAAAGCATCGTCACCAACTAAAATGGCTGAAATAATGGGTATGGGAATTCCCTTAATTTGCAATAGCAATGTCGGCGATGTGGACACTATTATAAATAACACAAATGCAGGCGTATTGATAAACAAATTTACCGAAAAAGAGTATTTAACCGCCATTGAAAAAATGGATAAACTAAATACTTCTCCCGAACAAATCAGACAAGCCGCAATTAAATATTTCTCTCTCGAAAAAGGTGTGACAAAATATGCCGGTATTTATAAAAAAATAAGAGATGTATTTACATAAAAGACCTAACAGATTGCTTTGTGTAATTCTGATTTTCAAATAAAAAATCTTTATAATTTAGTTTGAAAAAACCTATTAAGTCTAATCTTATTACGGTTCTACCACTAATTTAGTGGACAATTAAAAGCTAAATATCCAAACCTTCCAGGTTTTAAAAACCTGGAAGGTTTAATAATTATCTTTGTTATAGTATTTTAATATTTTTATTCATTAAAAAAATAAATCCTAAGTATTTTAAGTTATCCATTAAAATAACAGTAGAATCCTTATTACTTTATTTTCTTTACAGGATTTGTTATCCTTGCGAATTTCATCCAACTATTACGGTCGGGACGTTCATGAACATCGGCTTTTGCTTTTAATCCGCATTTCTCTATAAAATATCTATGAAAAGCCAACGATGGTGTTAACTCGGGATGAAAGATAGTAGCAAGACAATTATTGTCTTCGGCTGCTGCAATGTAATCGTCAATGGTGAGTAATACTTCAACATTTTCACCCACTGTTTTTATTTTGGGAGCACGAATAAAGGTAAGCTCAATTTCGCCTTCGGCTACTTTCGGAACTTTAACTTTGGTTTTAAAGCTGTCTATCTGAAAACCGAAAGCATTGCGGGCAATGGTAATATCCATCAGACCCAGTTTAGGTTGTTCGCCTTCAACCTCTTTCGACAATAAAATAGCTCCTGCACAAGTTCCCCACATTTTCATACCGTCGGCAAAAGCATCTTTTATTTTTTGAGTCATCTCAAAAATATTCAACAACCTGATTAACGCAGAACTTTCACCTCCCGGTAAAATAAGCCCCGCTAAATTGTTTAACTGCTCCGCATATTTAACTCTTACAGGCTCAATACCCAATGCTTGCAAATGATATACATGCTCTAATACTCCACCTTGTAAATCTAATACTCCTATTTTATCTCTTGTTGCCATTTTATCTGTTTGTAAAATTAATTGTTGTGCAAAAATATAATTATTGATTTATATTTTTATTTATTATTATAGCTTTGTTAAACTTTTTT
>CAYRJP010000176.1:0-5303 GCA_964424425.1 uncultured Bacteroidales bacterium
AAAAAAAATAAAAAAACACAATAATTCTTTGTATTTAATTAATAATGTTACCTTTGCACGCTGTTTCTCGGGGAAAAGAGAAACTTTCGGGTGTAAAACGGAATTCATTTCGGGATTTTAGGCTGCGTAGCCGTTTAATTTTGTCTGTTTATACCTGAATTTATTTTATAAAAATAATTCGGTCTGAAAATAAATGGATTTTAGACGGTAAACATAAAGAATTAATGGAAACATTTAAAGAAATGAGTCTTAAACCTGAATTGTTTAAGGCAATTAATGAAATGGGATTTGAAACTCCCACACCTATCCAAAAAAAGACAATTCCCGCAATTTCAACACAAAGCAACGATATTATAGCTCTTGCACAAACAGGAACGGGAAAAACAGCAGGTTTTGGTCTTCCGGTATTAAATCAAATAGATTTTGACAGTAAACAAACTCAGGCACTTATTTTATGTCCTACTCGTGAGTTGTGTCTGCAAATAAGTAAAGATTTAAATACATTTGCAAAATATATTCCGCAATTAGCGGTAGTTCCTGTATATGGAGGGACAAGTATTCAGCCGCAAATGAAATTGTTGCAAAAAGGAGCTCATGTGGTTGTGGGAACTCCCGGCAGAACTCTTGATTTGATTAAACGTAAGGTTCTTAAACCAACATCAATACGTTGGATGATACTCGACGAAGCCGATGAAATGCTTAATATGGGCTTTAAAGAAGAGCTTGATAATATTCTTGCCAATACTCCCGACGAAAAGCAGACGCTTCTGTTTTCGGCTACAATGCCAAGCGATGTAAGAACCATTGCCAATAAATACATGAAAAATGTAGAAGAAATAGCTGTTGGTTCGAAGAACACCGGTGCCGACAATGTTATTCACCATTACTATATTGTAAAAGCATCGGATAAATATCAGGCTTTACGCAGGCTTATTGATATAAATACTAATATGTATGGTATTGTATTTTGTCGTACACGTCGCGAAACCAAAGAGATAGCCGAAAAACTTATGCAAGACGGCTACAATGCCGATGCTTTACACGGCGATTTGTCGCAAAGTCAGCGTGATTATGTAATGAACAGATTCAGGCTTAAACATTTGCAACTACTTGTGGCTACCGATGTTGCTGCTCGCGGACTTGACGTTAATGAACTTACTCATGTTATCAACTTTAACTTGCCCGACGACCCCGAAGTATATATTCACCGTAGCGGACGAACAGGACGTGCAGGGAAATTCGGAATATCAGTTGCTATTCTTCACTCTCGTGAAACAGGTAAGTTAAAGCAAATTGAAAAACTTACAAAAAAGAAGTTTGAACTGAAAAAAGTTCCCGGCGGACATGAAATCTGCGAAAAAAGAATGTTTAGCCTGATTAATGTAGTTGAGAATATTGAGGTTGACGAATCACAAATAGAATCGTTTTTACCTATGATAATGAAAAAACTTTCGTGGCTCGACCGCGATGAGTTGATAAAACGATTTGTAAGCGTTGAGTTTAACCGTTTTCTTGAATATTATAAAAATGCAGGCGATATTAATTTAAACGAAAGAATTGCCAAAGAAGAAAAGAGCCGTAAAGCAAAAAAAGGATATTCTCGTTTTTATATAAATTTGGGAACAAAGCACAATCTTAATGCAGCCCGATTGATAGGTATTGTTAATGATTTTACCCGCGACAGAGATATTTCAATAGGTAAAATTGATATTTTGCGAAAGTTTTCGTTTTTTGAAGTTGAACGCGGTTACGAAAGCAGAATATTAAAAGCATTTAACGGACAAGAACTTGAAGGTGTAGAGCTTGACGTGCAGATATCAAAACCCGAACAGCAAAACAGAGGCGAAAGACGCTCGGGAAACGATAATTATCGTAAAGATAAACGCTCAAAAAGCAGAAATTCGGGTAATAAATCGGACAGACGAAGAAGAAGGTAAAATATTTTAGCTTTATGCTCTCAAAGGTATTTCAAACGACACTCAAAGGTCTTTCAGACACTTTGATGTCGACCTTAGAGCATGCTTAAATATCGAAGTATTTAAAAGCGTTAAGACTAAAATAGTTATTTTTTTGCAGAAATGCAACCATATTTATTTGTTATATCTTATCTTTAAGGTATTAACATTAATAAACTGCAAATGAAACCACAATTACTACTCTTTATTTTATCTTTTTATTTAATTATTAGTTGTTTATTTGCTCAAAACCGGCAGTATAAAAATAAATCTACTATAATTGAAAATTTTGACAACAACAACATAAATTTATCATCGTATGAAAATGAAGATACTAACCCCGAAAAATGGGAATTAAACTCTTCGATAACATACAACAATTCGGCTTATGCTTTAAAACTGTTTGGCGATACTTGGAAAACAGAACAGATACAACAAGTAAGCATTGATACCGGAAATGTTTGGGAAATAGCTACTTATATAAATAAAGAGTCTAATATTCAAGGTTTTGGAATGTCCGACGGACAAAATACACTGTTTTATTCATTTGCAGGTGATAAAAAAGTAACCGATGAAAATTGGATTACTGTTTATCAAGGGTGTTTTAAAATAAAACAATGGAATATTTATAAATTGCCTGTTGCCGACGATTGGCTTACTGTTTTCGGATATTTACCCAAAATAATTACCGTTATTTATGTAAATGATAACGGCTCACAACAAAAGTGTGTATATTTTGACAATATTGCTGATATAAGCCAAGATTTGCCTTGTATTCCAAAAGTTACGGTAAGTTGTTCAAAGGGTAATATTTACAAAAGTAAAGGAACAAAAAGCATAGATGTTCAATTTACATCAACAGTAGAAGACCAAGACAGCGATGAACATACATATTTGTGGAATTTCGGCGACGGCACCACAAGCACTCAACAAAATCCTGAACATACTTTTACGGTAACAGATAATCATAGTTATACTGTAATATTGCAAGTTACCGACAACACTAACCGAGTGGGAACGGCAAGTTGTAAAGTAAATGTGGAACAAGGCGATGAAAGTTCGTTGCCCGTTACTTTAAACTTTGTGGGTGATATAATGCTGGCTCGACATTTTGAAGATTACGGAGGAATAATTCCCACACAAGGAGTAAATACCATTTTTGAACCTACACGTGCTTATTTGAAAGATAGTGCCGATATTACCATTGCAAATCTTGAATGTTCATTTACCACAAAAACTACTCAACATCCCACAAAAGGTATATGTTTTAAAAGTTCACCTCAAAATATTAGCGGAATTTCTTATGCCGGAATTGATATTGTTACCATAGCCAACAATCATATTATGGATTTTCTTTATGACGGAATGCAAGAGACTCAATCGGTTTTAAAAGAGCATAGTATTTTGTATTCGGGAGCCGGAGCCGATTCTTATGAGGCGATTCTTCCTCTTTTTTATACAAAAAAAGGAGTGAATTTTGCATTTTTGGCAGCAAGCGATAGAACAGGACAATATAATAATTATCAGCCATATTTGAATGCCGGATATAATAAACCCGGATTTGCTTATTTAAACAGATACAATATAAAAAAGCAGATAGAACAAGTGTCCGATATTTCGGATTTAACAGTTATGGAATGGCATTGCGGAAGCGAATACTCAACTGAACCGCACAAATCGGATAATTTAAGCCAAAGTGCCGATGTTGAAGATTTACCGCCGCTACTTGCACCTAAGCAAGAAGATATTAATATGCGTCATTACGCTATAGATAACGGTGCCGACCTTGTTATTTGTCATCATCCGCATATAATTCAAGGAGTTGAGCTTTATAAAGGTAAGCTGATTGCTCATTCGTTGGGAAATTTTGTGTTTGATTTATATTATCCCGAAACGTTTCCGTCGATGATTTTAAATGCAAAAGCCGATAATAACAAATTTTATGAGTTTACAATTATTCCCGTTTATATCAACAACTATATTCCCGGCATTGCAAAAGGCGAACTTGGTTTGTTTTTGCTTAACGATATAGCAAAACGTTCGAAAGATTTAAACACTTACGTTAAAGTAGATAGAAACAGTGTTACGGCAACGGTAATTATGGACACTTTGAATATGATTACCAATGAAAAAGAGATTACGACACAAACAGTATTAAAACAATCGGGCAATGTTAAAATATCAACTCCGATTTTATTGAATAAAGAGGGATATATTTCGTCGGCAAACAGTGTAGAACCACAAGGAACATATAAATTCAGATTGGGGAAAGAGCTTGTGTGGTTTGGTAATATGGAAGATGAAGGTTGCTCAATGTGGAAACTTTCCGGTGATAACGAGAAATATTGCGATACTGCATTTTACAAAGGAAAACGTTCAATTCAGCATATAGTAAGCACTTCGGCGTTTTACAATGTAGAAACAAAGTTTAAGCATTTGATAATTTGCCGTTCAAGCAGTTCAAAATACTCCTTATCGGGATATATTAAAACCCAAAACGGCAAGGATGTTACGATAAAAATAGAGTATTATAGTAGTAGAAATGCCTATTATCCGTTGGGAGAAGAGAATGTCGGGATAACTGTAAACGGAGATACTCCGTGGACTTTTTACAGTAAACAGTTGACTATTCCGCAAGAAACAAAATTTTTTGATATAAAACCGGTTAGCGGTGCTCCAAGCACCGGCACTGCTTATTCGTGGTTCGACAATATTTCACTTATCTGTTGGGACAGTTGGGATAAATACAGCACAAACGATAATATCAGCTATCCAAATGATTATTATTATATGCAGATAAAAACATCGGGAAATACCGAAAATATTACCGTAAAATATACGGTTACATCTTTTAGCGAGCGTATCAACAGTATTGATGAGAAAAAAACAGAACAAACAGGTTATAAAATAAATATGGTAGAGAGTTTTCCTAACCCCTTTAATCCTTATGACGAACAGATAAATATTAAATTTAGATTAAACATCCGAAAGCATTTAACCATAAGCATTTATAATATTAACGGACAAAAGATAAAGATACTTACCGATGCTGTTTTCCCGAAAGGAAATAATAAAATTACTTGGAACGGAACAAACAGTAGCGGGCAAATTGTAAAAAGCGGAGTGTATTTTATAAAATTAGAGACACAAGACAGTAATAGAGTTATTAAATGTGTGGTTTTGTAAAGGTTTAATGCGATAATGCTACAATGCGATAATATGGAAATGAATTTGTAAGTTAAGGGAAATAGAATATTTATAAAATAATTTTTATTGCTTTTTGATATGTTTTTTTTGATTTTACAAAATGCTTAGTAACCGGTGGTTAGAGATAGTCTTGATGTGGTT
>CAYRJP010000177.1:0-1787 GCA_964424425.1 uncultured Bacteroidales bacterium
ATAGCTGAAGGTATTGCTCATAGAATAATTAATGGTGATGTGCCCGAAAATTTGAAAACAAAACGTATTTTTTCGCTTGATATGGGAGCTCTTGTTGCCGGTGCAAAATATAAAGGTGAGTTTGAAGAGCGTTTAAAAGCTGTTGTAAAAGAGGTTATTGATTCCGAAGGAGAAATTATTCTTTTTATCGACGAAATACATACTCTTGTGGGTGCAGGTAAGGGTGAAGGTGCAATGGATGCTGCAAATATTCTAAAACCCGCATTGGCACGTGGCGAACTGCGTGCAATAGGGGCTACCACTCTCAATGAGTATCAAAAATATTTTGAAAAGGATAAAGCTCTTGAACGCCGTTTCCAAATTGTAATGGTTGAAGAACCCGACACATTGAGCACTATCTCCATATTACGCGGACTAAAAGAAAAATATGAAACTCACCATAAAGTGAGAATTAAAGATGATGCTCTAATTTCGGCTGTTGAACTTTCGGAAAGATACATAAGCGATCGTTTTTTGCCCGATAAGGCTATTGACCTTATTGATGAAGCTGCTTCGAAATTGAGGTTGGAAATGAACTCTGTGCCCGAAGTTATTGATGAACTTCAACGAAATATTCAACAATTGGAAATTGAGCGTGAGGCGATTAAACGCGAAGGCGACGGAGTTAAACTGCAAATACTTAACAAAGAAATATCGGAGCTTACCGAAAAGTTAAACTCTAAAAAAGCTAAATGGGAGTCAGAGAAACTTGTGATTGACCAACTTCAAAAAAATAAAAAACTTATTGAAGAGTATAAACTTGAAGCTGAACGTGCTGAGCGTAACGGTGATTACGGTAAAGTTGCTGAAATACGATATGGCAAAATAAAGGAGTTTGAAGAAAAAATTGAAAAATTAAAAGCTGACCTTGATGCTATGCAGGTAAATGATGCTCTGATTCGCGAAGAGGTAACTCCTGAGGATATTGCCGAAGTAGTTGCTCGTTGGACAAAAATACCGGTGAAAAAGATGTTGCAAAGTGAACGCGAAAAACTTCTTCATCTTGAAGAGGAACTGCATAAAAGAGTTGTAGGGCAAGATGAAGCTATTCAGGCTATTGCCGATGCGGTGCGTCGTAGTCGTGCAGGGCTGCAAGATACCGAACGCCCGATAGGTTCGTTTATTTTTCTTGGAACAACAGGTGTGGGAAAAACAGAGTTGGCAAAGGCTCTTGCCGAATTTTTGTTCGACGATGAAAACAGAATGACTCGTATTGATATGTCGGAATATCAGGAACGTCATTCGGTATCGCGACTTATTGGTGCACCTCCGGGATATGTAGGTTACGACGAAGGAGGACAACTTACCGAAGCTGTAAGACGAAAACCTTATAGTGTAGTATTATTGGATGAAATTGAAAAAGCTCATCCCGATGTTTTTAATATATTGCTTCAAGTGCTTGACGATGGACGACTGACTGATAATAAAGGTAGAACCGTGAATTTTAAAAACACTATTATTATTATGACATCGAACACAGGTTCGCATATTATTCAGTCGGAATTTCAAAAAATTGATGAAAATAATCGTGAGCAAATTCTTGAAGATACTAAAAATAAGGTTTTTGAGTTGTTGCGACAAACAATAAAACCGGAGTTTCTAAACAGAGTTGACGAAATAATAATGTTTACTCCGCTGTCGAAAGAGGATATTAAAGATATTGTAAAATTACAATTTGATATCATCAAACAACGACTCGAAAAGTCACAAATAGATATAAGTATAACCGATGATGCTCTTGATTGGCT
>CAYRJP010000177.1:1887-5223 GCA_964424425.1 uncultured Bacteroidales bacterium
ATTGGAAATTATAAAACAGAAGTAACAGGAATACTGATAACGCTTGATGTTACCGAAGATGTAATACAAGAAGCTGTTGAATTGGGTGCAAATCTTATAGTTGCACATCATCCGTTGATTTTTTCAGGGCTAAAACGATTAAACGGCAATAATTATATCGAAAAAACAGTAATTAAAGCCATAAAAAACGATATTGCCGTTTATGCGGCACACACTAATCTCGACAATGTGATAAAGTCGGGAGTAAATACCAAAATTTGTGAAAAACTGGGGCTTACCGATGTAAAAATTCTTTCGCCGCTAAAAAACAGATTAAATAAAATTGTTGTTTTTGTTCCCGAAGATTATGCCGAAAAAGTGCGAAGTGCAATTTTTGATGCCGGTGCGGGAGTTATCGGTAATTACGATTCGTGTAGTTTTAACACTAATGGCACGGGAACATTCAGAGCAGGAGAAGGCACCAATCCTTTTGTGGGTGAAAAAGATAAACTTCATAAGGAAAATGAAGTAAGAGTGGAAACTATTATTCCTGATTTTCTTACAAACAAAGTTATTTCTGCAATTAAAAACAGTCATCCTTACGAAGAAGCAGCATACGATATTTATAATTTGCAAAACAAATGGGAACAAGCGGGTGCGGGAATGGTAGGAAAACTGTCCGAACCTGTTGATGAAATGGAATTTTTAAAAAAGATAAAGGATATTTTTGGTGCGGGAGTTGTTAAATATACCCAATTGCGTAATGTTCCCGTAAAAAAAATTGCCGTATGTGGAGGAGCAGGCAGTTTTTTACTTAAAGATGCAATAAATTCGGGAGCAGATGTTTTTATAACAGCAGATTTTAAATATCATCAATTTTTTGATGCTGAGAACCGCATTATTATTGCAGATGTGGGACATTTTGAAAGTGAACAATTCACAAAAGAACTTTTTTATGAGTTACTTATAAGAAAATTTTCTAATTTTGCAATTCATTTTACAAAAGTAAATACGAATCCGATTAAATATTTATAGCAAAATGGCAGCTAAAAAAGAAAGTAAAACAGCAGAACTATCAATGGAGCAGAAACTAAAATATCTTTATGATCTGCAAATGGTTGATGTTGAAATTAAAAAAATTGAGATGCTTAGAGGGGAGCTACCCCTTGAAGTAAGTGACCTTGAAGATGAACTTGCGGGATTATCAACAAGAATCAGTAATCTGGAAGCCGAAGTTAAAGAATTAGAGCAAGCTGTTGCAACAAAAAAGAATGAGATTGTTGAATCTCAGGCATTAATAAAAAAATATACCGAACAGCAAAATAATGTAAGAAATAATCGCGAATACGATTCTTTAAGTAAAGAAATTGAGTTTCAAACTCTTGAAATTGAACTTAGTGAAAAGAAAATTCGTCAGTTTACCGAAGAAGCCGAAAAAAAGAAAGAGCAAATTGCCGAAGCAAAAAAGATTTTTGAAGAGCGTTCAGGTGATTTGGAAGTAAAAAAACAAGAACTTGAATCTATTGTTTCCGAAACTCAGATTGAAGAGGAAAAACTCAGAAAAAAAATAGAGAAAATAGAGAAACATATTGAGGACAGATATCTGCAAGCATACCGTCGTATTAAATCTAATGCAAGAAACGGACTTGCTGTGGTTACTATTCAGCGTAATGCCTGTGGAGGTTGTTACAACAAAATTCCGCCTCAACGTCAAGCTGATATTAAATCTCACAAAAAAATTATTGTATGTGAGTATTGCGGAAGAATTCTTATTGACGAAGGTTTAAAAGATTTATAAAGAATATTTTTACAATAAATTTATAATTTTATAAAAAAGGTTGCTTACAAGCAGCCTTTTTTGTTTTATTTGGTTTATATTGTTTTATCGTAATTTTTTCAAAAAAAAATAATGATACGAATAATTAAAATATCTGTTTTTTTATTTTTATTGCAAAGCCTTTCGGTAAATGCACAATTTGATTACAGCAGTAATATTAAAAACGCTAAAAATGCTTTGTTGAATCTTGATTTTGAATCTTACAATAAAATTATAAAACAATGCGATAGTAGCAATCTGCTTGTTGATTGGCTTAATGCTTACAAAGCATTTATTTTTTATAGAGCTTCTTCTCAAAAAACTAATATCGATAACGCTATTTCTACAATAAAGTTTTCCGCCGAAAAAATAGAAAATCATAAAGCACAAACACCTTATTATTACTACTCATTGTCGGATATTTACTTTTTTTTAAGTTTTCTGTATCTCGAAAAAGGAGAGTCTTTTAAGGCTTTTCAAAGCTATTACTATGCACGGCAAAACACAAAAATTAATTTGCAAAAATATCCCGATTTTAACTTGTCGCACAAACACGAACTTGCAATATTTACAATCAACAGTATTATAAACAGAGAGCTAACTTTATTTGCCAAGTCTGAAAATGAAATTTGTAACGAATATCTTAATTTATTTGCCAAATATTCAAAGCATCTGCAAGGAGTTGATAGCAGAGAGTTAAAACTGCTTGGAGTACTTTTGTTTGATATACAATTTTCAAATAATTACAATTTGCTGTTGCAAAAAACAGAAATCAACGAAAGTTTTGCAAAACAAGGACCTTTGGAAACTTATGCAGTATCGGTTCTTTACAAAAAAAGCGAAAACTACAAAAAAAGAACCGATATTCTCAACTACGCTGTTTCAAATCATTTTACCGAAAGGTTAAATTTGCTTAATCTGTATTATGCAAATGCACTGTTGAATAACAACAATAGTTCGGCGGATATTTATTACAATAAATTTTTAAGTAAACAAAAAAACAGCCGACTTATACAATATGCCGAATTCAAATACGCAATGTATTGGTTTATAAATAATAACAAACTAAAAGCCGATAGTTTGGTTTATTTAATTAAAAATGCACGAACCGTAAAAACTTTTGAAGATAAACAAGCTGTATATGAAATAAAAAACTATAAAAACTGGAATAGAGAACTTATATTGTCGCGTGTTCTTTTCGATGGCGGCAACTACCAATCGGCATTGAAAGTATTATTGTCGGCAAAGAACAAGGTACACAGCTATAACAAATATCAAAAACTTGAATACTCTTATCGTTTGGCACGTATTTACGATAAAACGGGGAAATATAAATTTGCATTAAAATTTTATGATATGGTAATAAATTCGGGACTCGATTCTGAATTTTACTATCCTGCTTATGCTGCTTATTATGCAGGAAAAATTGAATTATTGCAAAACAATACAGACATGGCAAAAGCATATTTTAAAAAATGCAGAAAGATGGATTCACCTGTTTATAAATCGGATATTCACAAAAAAGCCGAAAAAATGATGTA
>CAYRJP010000178.1:0-5217 GCA_964424425.1 uncultured Bacteroidales bacterium
CGGGCATAACTTTTTGGTTCTTCGTATCCGTCAACCACATCGGCAACATCACGCAAGTAAACAATATTTCCGTCTTTGTTTTTTATTATAATATTGCGAATATCGTCCATATTGCGAAATTCACCTGTCAAACGAATATTGCGGCGTGTTTGACCAAGCAAAATATCACCGCCCGATATCGCCATATTTTCATTTTTAATAGCCTGACTTATTGTATTAAAAGAGATATCGTAGGCTTCCATTTTAACCAAATCGACATTTACCTTTATCTCCCGCTCATTAACTCCTTCGATGGTTACTTTTGAAACTTCGCTTATACTTTCGAACTCGTCTTCGAGATATTCGGCGTATTTTTTTAACTCTTCGATACTGTAATTTCCCGAAAGGTTAATATTTAAAATAGGAAACTCCGAGAAATCAATATCAAAAACATTAGGTCCTACAATTTGATTATCGTTTGGCAGGTCGCTGTCGGCTTTGTCAACGGCATCTTTCACCCTACGCAAAGCGTCTTCGAGGTCAACATCGGTGTTAAACTCAACAACAACCATCGACACATCTTGCGACGATGTTGATGTTAACTCTTTCAATCCACGCACATTTTCCAACTCTTTTTCGAGTGGACGGGTAATCAAGTTTTCAATGTCTTCGGGTGAGTTCCCCGGATAAACGGTATTTACCATTATTTGAGGCCACACTATTTCGGGATACAGCTCTTTGGGTAAATTTACATATGCCGTAATACCAAAAATAAGCAAAACAAATGTCAGTAAAAAAACCGTATTTTTATTTTTCAGAGATATGGATGTCAGTTTAAACTCTCTTATCTTACTTGTATTAATATCGTTATCCATAATTTAATTGATTTGATAATTGAAAAATATTATCGTTTAATATTTTTGTTTTACAGATACTTTAATTCCCGAACTTACCATGTTGTAACCCTCAACAATTACTTGGTCACCGGGGTTTAAACCTTTAACTACCATTGTGCTGTCTTGATACGACAAGCCGGAAGTTATAGGTCGTTTGTCGGCAATAAAAGCATTATCTTTTTTCTTGATAACATATACGTAATCTCCCGAAATATCTTTTTTGATAACCAACGACGGCACCGTTAATGCATTTTTCTCTGAAAAATCATTAATTCTGATTGTGGTAATCATATTGGGTTTAATCATTTCGTCGGCATTATCAATTTTCAGTTCAATATCAAAAGTCCGGCTTTTGGGATTAATTACTTTTGAAGCTCTAACAATTTTAACCTCTTTCCCGAATCCGGGTATGGAAGAAAAAGATACGTGAACATATTGTCCGGCTTTAACAGCATTTATATATTTTTCCGATACTTTTGCTTTGATATTTATTTTTTTCAAATTAACAAACTCAATAACAGGCATTTGTGGACTTGCCATCTCTCCTACTTTCGGATAAATACGATTTACAATTCCGTTAAACGGAGCACGTAAATAAGCCATATCCATTTGGGCTTCGAGTGCTTCGAGTTGTGCTTCGAGAGCTTCTTTTGCCGATTTTGCTTGCAGATATTGAATTTCGGAACCTATTTTTTGTTCCCACAATGCTTTTTGTTTGTTGTATGTTTTGGTTGCAAAATCCAGATTCGATTTTACACCCTCAATCTGACGTTCAATAGCTTCGGTATTTAATCGTAACAGCAAAGCTCCTTTTTTTACTTTTTGTCCTTCAACCACATATATTTTCTCAACCTTACCACCCATTTCGGGACTCAGGTTTGCATATTTATCGGCTTCGGCATTACCGAAAACAATAAAATAGTGATTAAAAGGTTCGTATTTCATTGTTTTTACGGCAACAGCAATATTGTCGTCTTCAACTTTATTCGACGAAAGTTTATCTTCCAACTCTTTTATATCTTTTTCGATAACTGCAATTTTATTCTTTTTTGCTATTATCTGTTTTATTATCTCTTCGTCGTTCTCATTATTTAAAGTTGTATCATAAGATGCAAGTGCGGCATCTATATTATTTAATTCTTTTGTTATATTGAGTTGAATATTTCTTAACGAATCTTTTTTTGTAATCAACTCATCGTAAGTGCTTTTAGGATGCGAGCACGAGATAAAAAACAAGATAATTACCGGTAATAATTTAACTGTTGTATGCATTTGTATAATATTTTTTATTAATAATTCAACTTATTGTATGCTTTGTCAAGAGCAACTTTTTTGGTTAATAATTCTTGAATTGCAGTGGCATATGACAATTGAGCCTGCAAATATTGGTTATTTATTATTGATAAATCTAACGAAGAAACCATTCCTTCGGTAAATTTTACGGTAGTTTTATTAAGGACTTTTTCGGATAGTTTAAAATTTTCGCGTTCGTTGTAATAATTTTGCAATGCCGTATTATAATCGAATACAGCCTGTTGAGCTATAAGAGTGAGTCTGCGAGCTTCTTGTTCTTTCATATTAGCGGCTTTGTCGAGTTCTATTTTTGCTTGTCCCACTTTTGCTATTCTCATACCGCTTGATACTATTGGTACCGACAAGCTAATACCGATAATGTGTTTTATATTTGTATTAAAATCGGGTGTTTCAAATTGGTCTTTGTATTGATAAAATCCGGATATTGATGGTAAAAATTTTGATTTTTCTCTTTTAAAACTCAGCGATTGCAAATTTTCTTGTGTTTCTAAAAGTTGATAATTTATATTATCCTCTAAAACAAATTGATACGCTGTGGGATTTATAATATTATCGTCAACAAGTTTTTCGAGTTTATCGGTAAAATTTATTTCGGCTTCAACCGGTAATCCTATTTGATATTTAAACAGTTTTGAAAGATAACGTATTTGATTTTCAACCATACGCAAACTGTTTTCGGTTCGTTTTACCGTTAATGCCAATTGGTCAACATCAGTATCTTCAACCAATCCCTGCTCAAAAAACTTTTTTGTATGCTCATAATTCATTTTCAAATTATCAAGAGTTTTTTGTAGCACGGTTTTATTTTTATGTAAAACAAGTATTGAATAATATGTGCTTGCAATATTTTCACGGATATCAACCTTTATTTTATCGTAATTTTCTTTTGCAAATAGTTTATACGTTCTTGAAGCCTGTAATCCAACAATATATTCACCACTAAAAATAAGCTGTGTAAGCATTAATTTATATGATACATTGTTGGTTACTCCCATTTTAATTGACTCTCCTTTTTCCATTTTGTAAAAATTGGGGTCCCAAAAATCTCTGGCATAAATTAAATCGTCGGGCTGTTTATTGGCAGCCATAACCGTTACCGGAAAACTTAATTCGGGAATGTCGGGCATATAGGTATAATCTATTGTTCCGCTAAGTTGCGGCAAACCTATTGCTGTAGTTTCCCAAATCTTTTTTTGTGCTGATTCAATATCCAAACGGGCATTTTTACTTTGGAAAAAATGTTCAATAGCAAAATCTTGTGCCTGTTGCAACGAAAAATTATATGTTGTGTCTTGTGATTTAACCGTTATTGAGAGAAATACTCCCACAAATAATAATGCTAATATTCTCATATTTGATAACTTTTAACTGTTTTAACCGTTATTTGCTTGATTTTATACTTTTTGCTTTATGTTGTAATAATTTTATCTTTGTCGAAAAAAATTGTTTACGAAAGTATAAATAACTTTATTATCCTTAATACTAAAATCGGTAAATAAAGAATTCTTATCGGTAAACGTAGAATTAAAAAAAATCAAATAAAATTAATATGGCTTTACAAGAAGAATTTGAACAGCAGGGAGTATTTATGTTTAGATATCGCAGCACTTTGCCTTTGGTGTTTTTGCTGTCGGGATTGTTGGTATTTGTTTATACTTTACTTTATTCAACCGGTTTTGAACGCGTATTACCTTATAATATTTATGAAATAATCAGTATCGGCGTAAGTTTTTTGGGTTTGCTGATAAGAATATTTACAGTGGGATACACTCCTGCAAATACTTCGGGCAGAAACACTACCGAGCAAGTTGCCGATAAATTAAATACATCGGGAATTTATTCTACTGTCAGGCATCCGCTTTATGTAGGTAACTTTTTTATGTGGTTGGGTCCCGCAATGCTTACGCAAAATTTATGGTATATTGCCGCATTTGTTTTGGCTTACTGGCTATATTACGAAAGAATAATGTACGCCGAAGAGGCTTTTTTACGAAAAAAATTCGGCGATACTTATATTAAATGGTCAGAAAAAACTCCTGCTTTTATTTTATCGTTTAAAAACTTTACAAAACCGAATATTTGGTTTAGTTGGAAAAAAGTGCTTAAAAAAGAGAAAAACGGATTTACGGCAATTTTCGTAACTTTTTTTCTTTTCAGAATGATTAAAGATTATATTGAAAATAAATCGCTATACAATTCGATTCACTCTTGGTTGTTTTATGCCACTTTAGCAAGTATTGTAATTTATTTTATTCTTAAATATTTAAAAAAATATACTAAGGTTTTTGACGAAAAAGGCAGGTAATACGTTCTTTTAAAAATACTTTCTTGTTTTAATTACGAATAAAACAAAAAACGTAACGAATAGTAAATATAAACAATTATATAATAGTTTATAAATTTTATCAGGTTGATGAACTGTATTTTTACAGTATAATGTTTAACAGATAAAATTTTAATATTATGAAGAATTTACTATTTATTTTTATGTTTTTAAATGCAATGATGTTTGTTATATCATGCGAAGATGAAGAAGAAGATAATGTTACTCCCGAACAAAAAGTTACTTTTACTTACGAAAGAGATGGAGTAAAGTATGATTTTTCTAACAACTGTTACTGGTTCCCCAATCCCGATAAAGGAACTCCTTATTATATTAGTGGATGGAAAGATGATGATAATTATTTTAAAATTACTGTTCCCGAGTTAGTTGAAAAAACATGGACAGAAGCAACTGATGATCATAATACCTTTTATCTTGAAACAGAAAAGTATGGCTGGCCATATTACTCACACAATGGCGATACCGATTGTAAAGTTACTATTACTAAATATGATAAAGAAACAGGCAGATTAGAAGGGACTTTTTCCGGCACTATGGGTCAATATGATGTTTATAATGATAAAATGTATTATATAAAAATAACAAACGGTAAATTTATTGTTGATAAGGATTAATGAGGTAAAAAATAAAGCCGATTTATAAACAAATCGACTTTACACACTTTTTAGGATAGTGTCAAAATAA
>CAYRJP010000179.1:0-5217 GCA_964424425.1 uncultured Bacteroidales bacterium
ACTCTTTTTTATAAATTTATTAATTTTTTAAAATAAATTTACTTCAAATATTCTTTTGCTTTATCCAAGGCATCTTGAATTCCTTCGGGTTTTTTACCGCCGGCAGTAGCAAAAAACGGTTGTCCGCCGCCGCCGCCTTGAATTTCTTTTGCAATATCTCTAATGATATTTCCGGCATGTAATCCTTTTTCTTTTACCAAATTATCCGAAATCATAATTGCAAGATTTGCTTTTCCTTCAATTTCAGCACCAAGAACAAGAAACAAGTTTTCAACCTCACCTTTTAATTGAAAAGCAATATCTTTTAATCCTTCGGCTTTGGCAATATCAATCTTTTCTATTATAACATTCATCCCATTTTCTTCACGAATCAACTCTTTCAACGATGATTTTATAATTTTCTGAGCATCTTTGGCAAAAGTATCAAGCTGCTTAGTAAGTTGATTTTTTTCATCAACAAGATTTTGAACATCAGTAAAAATATCTTTATTACTTTTTAACAAAGAAGTAATTTTTTTCAGAAGTCCAAGATGAGTATTGATATACTTTTCGGCTTCGAAGGCAGTAATAGCCTCAACTCTTCTGATACCGGCAGCTACCGAACTTTCCGATACTATTTTAAAAAATCCCAACTGTCCTGTTGCTTTAACGTGCGTTCCGCCGCAAAGCTCAACCGAATCACCAAATTTTATAACTCTTACCAAATCGCCGTATTTTTCGCCGAATAAAGCCATAGCACCCATTTCTTGTGCTTTATCTATGGGTATTTCGCGAAACTCTTCAAGTAGATAATTTTCTCTTATTTTTTCATTTACAATATGCTCTATTTTACTAATTTCATCATCGGTAAGTTTCTGAAAATGAGAAAAGTCAAATCGTAAATATTCGGGATGAACAAGTGAGCCTTTTTGTTCAACATGAGTTCCCAAAACAGTTCGCAGTGCATTGTGTAACAGATGTGTTGCCGAATGGTTATTTTCGGTAGCTCTGCGTTTTTCTTTATTTACAACGGCTTTAAATGTTGCTCCCGTATTTTCGGGCAACTCTTTTGCAATATGAACAGTTTGGTTGTGTTCTTTTTTTACATCTATAATCGAATATTTTTTACCGTCGTATTCTATATATCCGGTATCACCAACCTGCCCGCCGCCTTCGGCATAAAAAGGCGTAATATTAAATACAAGTTGAAATAAGTCTATGTTTTTTGTTTTAACCTTACGGTATTTCATTATTTTCACTTCGGCTTCGGTATAGTCGTAACCTACAAATTCTTGAACATCGTCTTGTGCAAGAACAACCCAATCATCAGTTTCCAATGAAGCAGCAGAACGTGAACGCTCTTTTTGTGCTTTCATTTCATCGTCGAACTCACGTTTATTGACAATTAAATTATTTTCTTTTAAAATTAGTTGTGTTAAATCGAGTGGAAACCCGTAAGTATCGTAAAGCTCAAATGCCACTTTACCACTTACCACTTTATAATCATCGGCAAGTGTTTGCTCAATAATTTGGTCGAGTAATTTTATGCCCGTTGCCAATGTTTTTAAAAATGATGTTTCTTCCTCTTTTATAACTTTTTCAATAATTGTTTTTTGCTTTTTAAGTTCGGGATAAGCATCTCCCATTGTATCAATTAATACGGGTATTAATTTATAAATAAAAGGTTCTTTAAGATTTAAAAACGTAAATCCGTAACGCACGGCACGGCGTAAAATTCGACGAATAACATAACCTGCTTTGTTGTTTGAAGGCAATTGCCCGTCAGTAATAGAAAAAGCAACAGTTCTTACATGATCAGATATCACACGCATGGCAATATCGGCATCTTGATTTTTACCGTAAGACATATCACTAAACATTGATATTGCTTTTATTAGCGGTTGAAAAATATCGGTGTCGTAATTCGATTGTTTTCCCTGTAAAGCCATGCACAATCTCTCAAATCCCATTCCTGTGTCAACATGTTTTTTTGCAAGAGGTTCTAATTTACCATCCGATTTACGATTATATTGAATAAAAACAAGATTCCATATTTCAATTACTTGCGGATGGTCTTTGTTTACCAATTCCCTTCCGGAGATTTTCGAACGCTCTTTGTCGCTTCTTAAATCAATATGAATTTCGGAACAAGAACCGCAAGGTCCTGTATTTCCCATTTCCCAAAAGTTATCTTTTTTATTTCCGTAAAGTATTCTGTCTTCGGGCAACAATTTTTTCCAATATTTTTTAGCCTCTTCATCAGCATCGACACCATCTTCTTTGTCACCCTCAAAAACAGTAGCATAAAGCCTTTCGGCAGACAATCCCAATTCATCAACAAGCAGTTCCCAAGCCCATGCTATTGCTTCTTTTTTAAAATAATCGCCAAACGACCAATTACCTAACATCTCAAACATTGTATGATGATAAGTATCGTGTCCAACTTCTTCTAAATCGTTGTGTTTACCCGATACTCGCAAGCATTTTTGAGAATTTGCAACTCTTGTATATTTAATTGACGAATTTCCCAAAAAAATATCTTTAAATTGATTCATTCCCGCATTTGTAAACATCAAAGTAGGGTCATCTTTAATAACCATGGGGGCACTATCAACAATTTTATGTTGTTTTGAAGCAAAAAAATCTTTAAATTTTTGTCGTATTTCCTTAGAATTCATATATTTAATGTTATGTTTTACTTAATAATATAAATAGTTTAAGGTTGTAAAATTAATTTATTTCTGTTAGATTTGTAGCGTTATCTTAAAAAAGATGAGTAAAATATGGTAAAATCAACATATAAATTTGATCCGGAACGTTTAAGTTACGAAAGAGTAGTTTTAACAAAACGTGATAAATTTTTACGTTTTTTAAAACAACTAGGAGCAATAACTGTTGTTGCGGCTGTTATTTTGTTGATACTTTCAATGTTTTTTGATACCCCCGACGAGCGACAACAAAAAAGAGAAAACAAACAACTTATAACTCAATACGAAATTTTAAATAAAAAATTAAAACGTATGGAGTTAGCAATGGAACAAATAAAAGATAGAGATGATAATATTTACAGAACTATTTTCGGAGTTGACCCTGTGCCTTCATCTATTAGGGAAGCCGGTTACGGAGGAGTAAACCGCTATCGGCAACTTGAAGGATATTCAAATTCGGAGTTGGTTATTTCAACAGCAAAAAAACTTGATCATTTAATAAAGCAACTTAATGTTCAATGGAAATCGTATAACGAAGTTATCCATCTAGCCGAAGAAAAAGAGACTTTTTTATCATCTATTCCTGCTATATCGCCAATATCCGATAAAGACCTTACTCGTTTTGCTTCGGGATTCGGATATAGAATTCATCCTATTTACAGAACAAGAAAAATGCATACGGGTATTGATTTAACAGCACCTACAGGTACTCCTGTTTATGCAACCGGTGACGGAAAAATAATAAAAGCAGGATATTCGCCCGGCGGTTACGGAATACGAATTATTGTTGACCACGGTTTCGGATACAAAACTTTATACGGGCATTTAAGTAAGGTGTATGTAAAAACCGGACAAAAAATAAAACGCGGTGATTTAATCGGTGCTGTCGGCAGCACAGGACGTTCAACTGCTCCGCATTTACACTACGAAGTAAGAAAAAATAATATTCCGCAAAATCCGGTAAATTATTATTATAACGACCTTACACCCGAACAGTATGAGGAAGTTATTGCTGTTTCTTCGCGTATGAATATGAGTTTTGATTAAAATATTATTCCTTTTTTTATATGAATAAACATACACTATTTTTAGCCGCTCTTATTTTTTTTACTTTCTCACTACAAACATATTCACAAAACAGTATTGATTCAACTGCAACAGATACAGTCGAAAAAACTATCTCGATAATAGGTGTTGGAGATATTATGTTGGGAACTAACTATCCATCAGAGCGTTATTTGCCACCACATAAAGATTGTGCTCCATTGCTAAGCGATGTTACAGATGTTTTAAAATCAGCTGATTTAACTGTCGGCAACCTCGAAGGATGTTTTTCGGATACCGCTCCTTTGGTAAAAAGATGTAAAGACTCTACCAAATGCTATGCTTTCAGAATGCCCGAAAAATTTGTATTTTGTTTAAAAGATGCAGGCTTTGATGTTTTGACAATAGCTAATAATCATTCGGGCGATTTTGGTAATCTCGGAAGAAATACAACAGTAAAACTACTTGATAGTGTGGGTATTTATCATGCCGGTTGGGTAAAACATCCTGTTTCTATTTTTACAAAAGGTTCTGTCACATACGGAATAGCCTCTTTTTCTCCAAACAGAGGAACAGTAAGTATTTATGATACTGTTAATGCAAAACGCATAATAAAAAATCTTAAAAGTAAGTGTGATATTGTAATTGCAACATTTCACGGAGGAGCTGAAGGAAGTAAACATCAGCACGTAACACGACAAACAGAGATGTTTTACGGTGAAAATCGCGGTAATGTGTATAAATTTGCTCATGCATTGATAAATGCAGGTGCCGATGTAGTTTTCGGACATGGTCCTCATGTGTCGAGAGCTGTTGAATTGTATAAAAATAAATTTATAGATTACAGCTTAGGTAATTTTTGCACTTACGGCAGATTTAATTTAAGAGGTGCTAACGGATTAGCTCCCATTGTTAAAATTACAATTAACAGAGACGGCAATTTTATTGAAGGTAAAATAATTTCAGCCAAACAACCCGGAGCAATAGGCACAGTAATAGATAAAAACAATACCGTTGCAAAACTTATAAAAGAACTTACTATTGCAGATTTTCCTCAATCAAAATTAATTATTGACAATTCGGGAAAGATTATGATAAAGAAACATTGATGTTTATAAAAAAAATTAATACATTGCTTAATAAATTTGTATTTTAAATTTTTCTCATCGTAAATATGCCTTATAAAGAACAAAAAATAGAGAAACTATACTACACAATAGGCGAAGTTGCCGCAATGTTCGATGTTAAAACATCGTTAATCAGATTTTGGGAAAAGGAATTTGATATTATAAAACCCAAACGAAACAAAAAAGGCAACCGACTATTTACAAAACAAGATGTTGAAAATTTTTATATTATCTATCATTTGGTAAAAGAGCGAGGAATGACTCTTGACGGAGCTAAAAAAAAGATGAAAGATAATAAAGAAGATACTATTAATAATTTTGAAGTTGTTAAGACACTAAAAAATATTAAACAGATGCTT
>CAYRJP010000180.1:0-5206 GCA_964424425.1 uncultured Bacteroidales bacterium
TTTTACCCGATAGTGTTGCCAATCAAATAGCGGCAGGAGAGGTTGTGCAACGACCGGCTTCGGTATTAAAAGAATTGGTGGAAAATTCCATTGATGCCGGCAGCACAAAAATACAGGTAATAGTTAAAGATGCGGGAAAAACACTTTTACAAGTAATCGACAACGGCATAGGAATGTCCGACAACGATGCTCGAATGTGCTTTGAACGCCACGCCACATCAAAAATCCGTAAAGCCGACGATTTGTTTAATATTCTTACAATGGGGTTTCGCGGCGAAGCAATGGCTTCCATTGCAGCAGTGGCTACAATTGAAATGAAAACAAAAAAACAAGATGCCGACCTTGGAGTTTTTATCAGAATATCAGGCTCAAAAACAGAAACACAAGAGCCTGTAAATTGCCAAAACGGAACAAATATTTCGGTAAAAAACCTGTTTTTTAACGTTCCTGCACGACGTAAATTTTTAAAATCGAACAGCACCGAATTAAAACACATTATGGAAGAGTTTCAACGCATTGCTTTGGGATTTCCCGAAATAGAGATGCACCTTGTGCACAACGATGTTGAAATCTACAACCTTCCATCGTCAAAAATTCATCAACGAATAGTAAATATTTTAGGCAGAGCAGCCGAAAAAAACCTTATTCCCATTGAATCGGAAACCGAGATTATAAAAATAAAAGGCTATGTGGGCAAACCGCAAAACGCACGAAAAACACCCGGAGAACAGTTCTTTTTTGTGAACAACCGCTTTATGAAACATCCCTATTTTTACAAAGCGGTGATTTCGGCTTACGACAATATTATTCAACCCGGGCTGTATCCTTCGTTTTTTATCTATTTCGATATAAACCCCGATGCTATTGACATAAATATACATCCTACCAAAACCGAAATTAAATTTGAAAATGAGCGTAATATCTGGGCAATACTATCGGCAACGGTAAAAGAAGGACTGGGAAAATACAACGTAGCTCCTAGCATTGATTTTGACAATAACACCGATTTTGAGATACCCGTATTTTCAAAAGACACTCCCGTAAAACCACCCGAAATAAAGATAAATCCCAATTATAATCCGTTTGAAACAGATAGCGGAGGTTCACAAAAAAGTTTTGGTGGAGGCTACCAAAAAAAAACAACACCGTCAAATTGGGACAAACTATATGCAGGACTTGAAAATTCCGATTTCAATACACAAACGCACCACAACACCGAAATTATTCAACATACCGAACCCGAGCAACAAACAATTGATGTTGCTGCCACAGGAGACATTACACGCTTTTTTCAGTTTAAACGAAAATATATTCTCACTTCCGTGAAATCGGGGCTGATGATTATCGACCAACGCAGAGCACATCAGCGTATCTTGTTCGACGAATATTTTGCCAAAATAAGCGAAAATACAGCAGGTCAAAAATTATTGTATCCGCAAAAAATAGAGCTGGAGCCTGTAAGTTCCGAACTTTTTAAAGCCGTTTTGCCCGAAATAAACAAACTAGGATTTGAGGCTGAACCGTTTGGTAATAACACTTTCGTGATAAACAGCGTGCCTGCCGACTTTCCCGATAAGGATGTTACCGAATGGATAAACATAATTATCGACAGTATAAAAGAGAACGAAAAAGATTTTGTTGCTGCCGTTCACGAAAATATCGTAAAATCATTGGCAAAGTTTTTGTCAATTCCTTACGGAAAAATACTTACGCAGGAAGAGATGGCTCATATTAACGACAGGCTTTTTGCATCGTTGATGCCCAATCTAACCCCTGACGGAAAAACTATTATTACAATTATTGAAACAAACGAAATAGAAAAAAAACTTAATTAATATGCAGTCATACAGACCACCATTGTTTGGAAGTTTACCGCCGGTTATTAAAAACCTGCTTTTTATAAATATTATAGTATTTGTAGCCGATTTTGTTTTGGGCAGAATGGGTATTGACCTTACCCGAATGCTTGGGCTTCATAACTTTTTGTCGCCATACTTTAAGCCGTATCAGCTTATTACACATATGTTTATGCACGGAAGTATTACGCATATATTTTTCAATATGTTTGCTTTGGTAATGTTTGGTAAAGTGTTGGAGCAAGTTTGGGGATCAAAGCGTTTTTTGTTATACTATTTTGTTACAGGACTTGGAGCTGCCGCACTGCACAGTTTAGTTAACTATCTGAATATGCAAAGTCTTCATAATGAGATTGTAGCCTTTGTAAACACACCTTCGCCCGAAGTATTATTGCGAATAGTAAGAGAAAATTTGCCTAATCCTGCACTTTGGGTAAACGATTTTCTCACTTCATACAGTTCACACCCTAACAATGCAGCTTACATAAATAAAGGTATCGACCTTGCAAATCAAATTTATGCTTTGCATTTGAATATACCCACTGTTGGAGCATCGGGAGCGGTATTTGGTGTGCTTTTGGCTTTTGGTATGATGTTTCCCAATGCACAGTTGATGCTGTTGTTTCCGCCTATTCCCATACGAGCAAAATATTTTGTGGCTATTTACGGAGCAATAGAGCTTTTTGCTGCCATTATGCCACAGCAAGGTGACAATATTGCACACTTTGCTCACCTTGGCGGGATGATATTCGGATATTTTATGATACGATATTGGCAAAAAAACGGTCACGGCAGTGGATACAACGGTTTTCACTAACGACGGTGTTTAACCGTAATTTGTTATCGGTATATTTTTTGTGTGTCAAGTTTTTGAATTATAAAACATTACAAATATGACTAACACAGGTATTTTAGACGAAATAAAAAGCACATTCAAATACGGCAATATGCTCACCCGACTTATTTATATTAATTTGGGAGTATTTCTTGCCGTTAAAATTATTGATATATTCTATTTTTTGTTTGCCGTTTACGGAGCAAATTTTTTGGTAGAGTGGTTGGCTGTGCCTGCCGATTTGAGTCAACTGCTGTATAAGCCGTGGACTGTTTTTACATATATGTTTTTGCATCAGCAATTTTTACATATACTTTTCAATCTGCTATGGTTGTTTTGGTTTGGTAAAATTTTTCTTGAATATCTTACCGGAAAACAGTTGCTCAATGTTTATTTGCTTGGCGGATTGTCGGGAGCATTTATATATATTTTGGCTTACAACATTTTTCCCGGATTTAAAGATGTATTGCCCGTGTCGATAGCATTGGGAGCATCGGCATCAATATTGGCAATAGTTGTGGCAATATCGGTTTATGTTCCTAACTACACCGTTTATCTGATGTTTTTAGGTCCGGTAAAACTGAAATATATAGCAATGTTTTCAGTATTCTTCGATATTATATTCTTGCTCGACGGCAATGCAGGCGGTCATATTGCTCATCTTGGCGGTGCACTGTTCGGATATTTTTACATAACCCAACTGCGACAAGGAAAAGATATTTCATCGGGATTCGGTAAAACGATAGATAATGTTACAAGTTGGTTTAAACCAAAAAGCAATTTAAAAGTAACTTATCGCCGTAAGGGTGAAACTGATATGGAATTTAATGCTCGCAAGAATGTTGAGCAAAAAGAGATAGACCGTATTCTTGAGAAAATTGCCAAATCGGGCTACGAAAGCCTTTCGGCAAAAGAAAAAGAGATACTTTTCAGACAAGGCAGAGAGTATTAAAATTGTGTAACTCATTTATAAATGATGAGAAATAAAATATTATTATTTTTAATTTATTTCTTTTAATTCTACATTTAAACCTGCTTTGTTACCATAAATTTTTGTGATAACAAACCGCATTTTATTGGATGATATTCCGCGTGTAAGTTTTTGGGTATTAGTGTATTGGTAGGTGTCGTCAAGATAAGTTATATTCTCGGGCTTTTCACGCGATTTAGCAACAATAAACAGTGCTATTGATTTAAAATATTCTTTCCACAATCCGTGAGAAAAATTACATACTCCTGCAACTGTATCTTTTGTAGGTATTCCCGAATATTTCAACGAATAAATAGGCACATTAACAGGTATTGTATCCATTCCCGAAGAAACAGACGAATGCTCACCCAATTCGGTTAATTGATAAAATACAGGGTCGTATTTAGTAACCGTATTCGGTAAAACTTGTAACTCATAAACCGACTCAAAATTTCCTGACGACGAACTTTCTATTTCACTTCGATAAAGTTCAATGCGTATTTTATTAAATTCATCATGCTTTATTTTTTTGGGTGGACTATATCTTATCAAAACCATTGTTTCATCGTATTTATTTCGATATTTTGATATAATCTCATAATTGGCTTCAAGCGGTAACTTTGCATTTATCCGCGAAAAATGCTCATAAATAACATCTTGATATTTACCGTCGTCATTTATATAAAAGTCGCAAAGTAGTTGAGTTGTATTTTTATGCAATATATTTGCAACTACCAATGCTCGGTATATTGCACTTTCCAATGCTTTTACGGTATCGGGTTCTGGGTCGGAAATACCTATTGCAAATACTGCTTTATCTTTGGATATAGGAGGATTTGCAAACCAGTCGGGAATGGTTTGAACCGGCACATATAAATATTTAGCCGAATGATGTTCACGTTTTGTATATTTTTCATCAACAGTTTCTTCTTCAAATATTTTTTCAATATTCGATTTGTCTATTTGTGCAAACAAACTGTTTACTGTCAATAAGAAAAATAAAGTAATTAATAAAATTTTCATAGGTTAATACTGTTTGATATAAAAATTTATACCGTTTTATTGACAATAAAGTTACTATTATTTTAAAAATTTATATAATTTATTGTCCACATTTTACCCACGAAGAAGCTAGATGTTAGAGATTAGCTGCTAGACTGTTAGAGGTTAGATGCTTACTTTTAACTACTTAAACATTAAGGGATTAAGAAAATTAAGTTGTTAGAAAATTAAGTTTTCACCGCAGAGACGCAAAGGTTTTAAATACTTTCACCGCTAAGACGCAAAGATTTAAACCACAAATTACACAAATTGGCACTAATTTAATTTTTTTCTTCGTTGCAAGCTCGGCTTCGACAAGCTCTCCGAAATAAATTCTCCGAAATTTTTCGGAGTAAATAGGGACAAGCAGGAGTAAACTAGCCTCCGCTGTAACTTTCAACTTTCAACTCATTACTGCATTAAATCATTGTATAATTATATCATTGAACCATTGTATCATTAAATAACTTTCAACTCATCACCATTTTTCCTCATCGTAATCTA
>CAYRJP010000181.1:0-5205 GCA_964424425.1 uncultured Bacteroidales bacterium
TTAAAGACTTGTTTGTAATAAAAGTGTAATTATTATTTTGTAACGAATGGTCGTTAATAAACAATGTCGCACAATATTTTTTTAATTCTGCAACCATAAAAATTAAATGTTTGATAATCACAATGTGAGTCCTTTTTGAAAGTTTTTTACTTTGTTGTTATAATTATCTTTAAATTAACAAATTACATTGAAATATTAAAAATGTGGGAATTTTTTTACAAATTTAAGGATATTTAAAATATTACTATTTTTCAGATTCTCTTTTTGCTTTGACAGTTACAAATTTTTTCTGTAATCCTTTGTATTTGATATTTGTAATCTTACCGAAGATATTACATCTGAAATTAATAATATTTTTATAAATTAATGTCAAAAAGAAGAAAAACATGAGATTTGCAAACAATTGCCAAAGTGTTGAGCCTAATGGTTCGGGTGTATGTCCGAAATAGTGTATTGCAAATAAAATAACAAAAGCTTGTAATGAAGGAATTATTGATGCAACGGGTATTGCTATAAAATTAGAATTAATAGCATCGGCTATTCTTTCGCAAGATTTAGTATTGTAACCTGCCATAAATACATTGAAAATAAATTGTTTCCAAAAACTTGCAAACGCAGGCCAAAAACCATGATCGATATTTATTATAAATACAACGGACCCGGTTATAATTCCCGATAAAATACCCATTTTCAGATTTATGTATTTATTAAAATAATACTTTAATCCGCAATGATTGTTATGTTCGGTATTTTTGTTGTCTATAATATTCCGAGACATTAAAAAGTTTTTGTTATTACCCTATTTCTTTATCTATTTGATAATGGTTTCTGTCGGAAGAGCTGCGAGAAATTAATTCACCTAAAAATCCGGCAAGAAACAGTTGTGTTCCTATTATTACGCAAACAAGCGCTATATAAAAATACGGATTATCGGTAACCAATATTGTTTTTATACCTTTATGTAAATGAACTATTTTATTTATTCCCACTACTGCTGTTGCCGTTAATCCGATAAATGTAATAAACACGCCGAGTGTCCCGAACAGATGCATGGGTTTCTTCCCGAACCGAGTCATAAAAAGCACCGACATTAAATCAAGAAATCCGTAAATAAATCGTTCTAATCCGAATTTTGTAACTCCGTATTTACGTGCCTGATGTTTAACTACTTTTTCGCCTATTCGTGTAAATCCGGCTTGCTTTGCCAATACAGGAATATAGCGGTGCATTTCACCGTAAACTTCTATTGATTTTACAACTTTGTTTTTATACGCCTTAAGTCCACAATTAAAATCGTGTAAATTTATTCCTGTCGATTTGCGTGCTGTCCAATTATAAAATTTACTTGGTATAGTTTTCATTATCGGGTCGAAACGTCTTTTTTTCCACCCCGAAACCATATCGTAGTTATCTTTTTTTATCATTTTATAAAGTCCGGGTATTTCATCGGGGCTGTCTTGCAAATCGGCATCCATTGTAATAACAACATCGCCTTCGGCTACTCTGAAACCACTGTAAAGAGCTGCCGATTTACCGTAATTTCTTCTGAATTTTATCCCGCGAATCGAACCGTATTCTTCCGATAATTTAATAATTTCCTCCCACGAACCGTCATTACTGCCGTCATCTACAAAAATAACTTCGTAAGTAAAATTATTTTCATACATCACTTTGGCAATCCAAGCCATCAATTCGCTAAGCGACTCCTCCTCGTTATACAACGGAACAACAATACTGATATTCATGTTAATATCTTATTAAATATTTATCTGTCAACTACTTAAATTAATTAATTTAACTCTCTCTTTTTAGATTAAAATTAATTTTCTGCTAATATAATGATTATTTTATAAATTTTGTTTGTCTCTATTAAACACAGATTAACCTGAAAATATACAGTGTAATTAACGATTTATATTTTTGGTTTTTAAAGCCATAGCCATTATCAAACTTAATAATACACCAAAAAAACTTTGTGCAAAAAACACAATAAAAGCCATTGCTCCGGGGGTTAAAGTTTTTGAATATAAATCGGTTAGTGCATTAATTTGTTCTTCGGAAAAAGTTCCCATTTGTAAATAAGCATTTTCCATTTGTTGTATATAAAAACTTATTCCTTCGGGTTGTATTACTGAATAATACCAATAAGAAAAGAATGCATATATTAAGCTCGAAAAAAATACAAGCATTATTAAAAATCGTAAAGCATGTCTGTATAAAAATTCTTCTTGTCCGGTTATTACCACATATTTTTTCCCGAAATATAACATTCCAAACGATAAAATCATAGCATTAATTGTTGCTCCCATATCGCCCGGATAATGAATTATTCCTCTGAAATTTAATATTGTAACAACTGCACTAAACGCTAAGCCAAGGTATAACCCGTAGGTCATCGTATATTTAACAGTAACTTCTTTATTCATAAAACTTGGATTTACCATTTAAGTTTTTCCCAACCCACACGGTCTAAAAACGATTGAATCATATATTCCAACTCTTTTAATTCCGGCGGGGTATTGTAATAATCTTTTATTTTTTTCTCTTTCCCGTTATAATTAAAATACAAATATCGCACAGGAAGGTCGGTAATATTACCTGTATATTCATCTTTAAAAGAGAAAAAATCGGCTCCCTTAAATGCATTAATTACCTGATTATATTCTTTTTCAGATAATGTTCGCATGTATTTACCTTGTTTGTCAAGATTTTTTTTTGCTGTTAAATACATTTGTCTGTTCGAAAAAAGCTGAATTTCGTATTCGGGATTATTCCCATAACCTGCTGTTTGTGAATATTCTATCACAAGTTGTGTTTTTTCGTTTATATTATCAGCAATAGCTGATTTTTGTGTTTTACACGATACAAATACAAACAAAAGCGAAAAAATATACAATAATTTTGTCATCGTAATTTTATTTTGTTAAATAAACAAATTATAACATCCTAATTATAAGCAAAATACAATAATAATATTTTATTTCTGCTTTTTACAAAGATGCAGAATTATTATTAAGTAACCAATTTTGTTTAGAGTAAGATTTTTAGACAATAATTTTTAGTTGAAAGTTTGTAAAGTAGAAAGTTAAAAGTTACAGCGAATTAGCAACAATAGTGAGTAGTTTTGATTGAGAACTGTCATTTCGAACGGTAGTGAGA
Organism: uncultured Bacteroidales bacterium; assembly: GCA_964424425.1. Lineage (GTDB taxonomy): Bacteria > Bacteroidota > Bacteroidia > Bacteroidales > SZUA-534 > GH45. Next base: position 3,160 of record CAYRJP010000181.1, read on the forward strand.
AATCCCTTAGAAAATAGCAGTAATATTAATTAACAGATTATTACGAACTTTGCTCTCATAATGACAACTTAAAAGTTTGTAACACTGCACTTTATAGACTAATATTCATCTAAATATTTATGCAAAATCATTATCAACCAAAGGCGATTATATAAAAATGATTGTCCCGAAAAGTATCTTTTTTTTAGATTTTCAATTTTTTGGTAATTTACAATATTATATTTTTCTATTATCTCTTGCGATGTGTATTTTTCCAATAAATAGGCAAGTTCATTTTTCAGCCACCTTTCCAAAGGTATAGAAAATCCCCATTTAGGACGGTCAAACAACTCTTTCGGGACATAATCATACAACAGTTGTTTTAATAAATATTTTTGTTCGCCGTTTTTTATTTTTAAATTTTGATGCACATTTATTGCAAATTCAACAACTCTGTGGTCAAGTATCGGAACTCTTACTTCCAAAGCCCATTGCATACTTGCCCGGTCAACTTTTACAAGCAAATCGTCTTTAAGATAATGTTTAATATCAAATATTGATTGTTGTTCGCTCGGCGATAACTTCCTGTTTGAATTAATAGTTTCGTTTATAGATATTATTTGCTTGTTTACAAGGATATTATCAAGCTCTCTTTCGGAAAAAAAATATTGCTCTTGCGAAAAGATATGAGATTTTATTCTATTGTAATTTTTATATTGAAACAGTGTTGCCGCACGTTTATATTTATTGTTTAACATTGACAGTCCTAAGCTAATAGGTTTTCGTAAACTTTTTATCAGCGAATTGTTCAGCCTGTTTGCCCATTGATACATTCCGTAACCGTGAAAAAGCTCATCGCCGCCATCGCCCGACAGTATTACGCTGACATGTTTTTTTGCAAGTTTAGAAACAAGCATAGTGGGAAATCCCGAACTGTCGGCATACGGTTCGTCGTAAGCATTAAAATAATCATCAATTAAATTTAATACATCACTTTCCGATACTATAAACTCATGATGTTCGGTTTTTAAATAGTCGGCAACTTGTTTTGCGTAAGCTGCTTCGTTGTATTTACTCTCTTTAAATCCTATTGAAAATGTTTTTACCGGATGCGGCGATATTTTTTGAGCCAAAGCAGTAACCAAACTCGAATCAATTCCGCCGCTTAAAAATGTTCCGAGAGGAACATCCGAAATCATACGTTTTTCTACGGAATCAAGCAACAAATTGTTTAAATGTTCTTTTGCATCTTTCTCATTATCAATTGTTTGTTTGGTGATTTTATCTTCAATTTGCCAAAATGGTTTTATATCTAAATTTGTATTATCAAAAACAGCATAACTTCCCGACGGGAATTTATAAATATTATCAAAAAATGTATATGGTTGAGGAATATAGCCGAGGTGTAAAAAGTCAGCTGCTACATTGTTGTTTACTTTTGCCGATTGTTTAACCGTTTTATAAATAAAAAGTGCTTTAATTTCCGATGCAAAAGCAAAATCTTTTCCGTTGAAAAAATAAAACAGGGGTTTTATCCCCAAACGGTCGCGAAATAAAAATAGTTGCTTTTTTATTTTATCAAAAACAGCAACGGCAAACATTCCGTTTAGTTCATTTACAAAATTAACTCCGAGTAATTCAAACAATTCAAGCACAATCTCACTATCGGAAGTTGTGCGGGTTTTAATTTTATACTTAGCAGCTAGTTCTTTGTAATTGTATATTTCGCCGTTGAAAACCATCACGGAATTTCCCGAATGCGAAAAAATCGGTTGATTGGCACTGTCCGATAAATCAAGAATACTTAATCTGCTGTGTCCCAGCCCGATATTGTTTTCACAAAATAAACCCAAATTATCGGGTCCGCGATGTTTTAAAGCCTCAACAGATTGTTGTAACTCCGCTTTACCGATTTTATCTGAAATATATCCTGTAATTCCGCACATTTTTATAATTTATTTTTTCAAAAATAACTTTAAAATTAAACTAAAAAATTAAATCTATCAGTTTATTTTATAATCATAAAAATATGGTTGCTGTCAGCTAAGAGATTTATCACCGCAAAGA
>CAYRJP010000182.1:0-5184 GCA_964424425.1 uncultured Bacteroidales bacterium
CTCAAATTACACTAATTTATTTTTCATCTTCGTTGCGAATCCGGCTTCGACAAGCTCAGCCTCCACATCCATTTCTGCATTTTGGCATTTCTGCATTATCACATTAAATTATTGAACCATCACACCATTGTATAATTGAATCATTATATCATTACCTTTCCCCCTTTCTCTCCTCCTTCGGGACCCAGCTCCACAACAAAATCGGCATTATCAATCACCGTTTTATGATGTTCGGTAACTATTAAACTGTGATTTTCCGATAGTAGCAAATCAAAAGTTTTCATAAGCAGTTCAATGTCCTGCATATGTAAACCGGATGTTGGTTCGTCAAGCAGAAACAGAGTAGAACCGCTACCGCTTTCAAGCAGTGTTTTTGCAAGTTTAAGGCGTTGCATTTCGCCACCGCTCAAAGTATTAAGAGGTTGTCCGCAAGTAAGATAGCCCAACCCTGTTTGCAAAATAATTTCACACGCCCGTAAGACATTCTTATTGTCGGTAAAACTTTGTAATTCGTCAAAATTCATATTAAGCACATCGGCAATGTTGCTGTTGTTTACTTTTATTTGCAACACACTGCTATTGTAGCGATTACCGTTACATTCAGGGCAAACCTCATAATTATCCGACAAAAAATCAAGAGATGTTTTCAAATAACCTTTTCCACCGCAAACCTCGCATTTGCCGTTTTTCCCCGAAAGGGAAAAGTGAGTTTTCTTTATTTCGGGGGTTTGCACTGCTGCCTGTTTTGCAAAAGTATCGGCTATGTATTTATAAATATCAAGATAGCTGACTATAAAACTCAACGAACTGCGGTCGGGAATTTTTTGTTCAGCATATACAATATTGTTAAAATTGTGTAATCCTCTTATACTTTTGCAATTTACATTTTTGCCCGACAACGATGATTTATAGATAACATCGTTTAACAAACTTGATTTGCCACTACCTGATACGCCGCTTATTACGCAAAGACGATTGGCGGGAAATGTTACATCAATATTTTTCAGATTATTTGCCGAAGCTCCGTTTATTACAATATTTTGTTCAGCAATGTCGCTGTTTTTACTTCTTGAGAATACATAACTGCCGGCAAGATATTTTGCCGTAACCGAGTTTTTATTCTCAATAATTTGTTGCGGATTTCCTTCGGCAATAAGTTTACCACCAAGTTTGCCAGCTTTTTCTCCGAGTTCAATTATATAATCGCTGTTTTTAATAAAATCGATATCGTGTTCGCATACCACAACCGTATTCCCTTGTGTAATAAGCTGTTTTGTTAAGTCGGTTAGTTTTGCAATATCTTTACTGTGCAACCCTGCGGTGGGTTCATCAAGCACAAAGCACACACCCGAAATATTGCGTGCAATTCCCGAAGCAAGCCTTACACGTTGCCCTTCTCCACCCGACAAAGTTTTTGCGGGACGCATCAGCGACAAATATCCCAACCCGAGATTTTGCAAAATAGAAAGCCCTGCAATAATTTTTTCGATAATAACTTCGGCAGCATGCTGTTCAACCGCATTATCGCTTATCAGCGACTTGTTTTTAAGTAAATTTTGTAAAAAGTTGAGTAGATTGCTTGCCTCCATTTGTGAGAGTTCAAAAATATTTTTCCCCACAAGGGTATAACTCAAAGCTGTTTTATTTAATCTTGCACCGTTGCAATGCGGACATACTATTTGCGACATTACGGGCAATATTGCTTCTGCACGTTTATCGTTTGCTTTTCGCAAATACTCTTCGTTTATGTGATACAAGAAACCTTTCCAATCGGATGTAAATTTATGCTCTCCGGTTCTGTTTTTGCGTTTATATTTCCAAACAACATCGTATTGTTTGTTGCCTGTGCCGTTTAGTGCAATATCCTTCTCCTTTTGCGAAAGCTCAACCCACAGTTTTGAATAATCAATGTTATATTCATCGGCAACAGCCTGTAAAATAGCAATATACTGCCCAAACGAATCACCGTAAAATTTGCCCGGCTTACTGCCGTTCATAGCACCGTCAACAATACTTTTCTTGGGATTGGTAATTAGTTTGTCTGCATCGCAAACAGTTTGAAAACCCAATCCACCGCAATATTCACACGCTCCTTGTTCGTTGTTAAACGAAAAAAGCGAAGCCGTTGGTTTTTCTCCCTTTCGGGGATTTTTTGCCACACGAGCAAACAGCAAACGCAAGTAGTCGTAAATATCGGTCATAGTGCCAACCGTTGACCTGTTACTTTGCGACACATTTTTCTGATTTACGGCAATGGTAGGCATCAACCCTTTTATATATTCAAATTTAGCTTCGGAATTGATATTCAGGCGGTTTCGCATATAAGCCGAAAAACTTTCGGCGTAGCGTTGTCGCCCTTCGGCAAACAGAGTATCAAAAGCCAGCGACGATTTTCCGCTACCCGAAACGCCCGTTATTGCCGTGAGTTTTCCCACGGGAATTTTTACCGTAATATTTTTTAAGTTGTGTGTTGAAACTCCCGCTAGTTCAATGGGTAAATCGTTTGTATCGTGCTCTTGTTCAACCTTTTTAACCGAAATTTTATTTATTAATGCCTTTGCTGTTTTTGATTTTTTACAATTTAAAATATTGTGAGGCTCTCCTTGAAAAACAATCTCTCCACCGTTGATTCCGCTACCGATACCAAGTTCTATCAAATAGTCGGCATTTTTAATAAACATCTCATTTTGCTCAACAAGCACAACCGTATGTCCTGCCTTTACCAGAGAATTTAGATTACCGAGCATCACCTCAATATCGTAAGCATGCAATCCCGACGACGGTTCGTCAATAATATAGAGAGTATGTTTTTTGGGAATTTTAACCAAACTTTTTGCAAGTTTAACTCTTCGGGCTTCACCTCCCGATAGTGTTGACGAGCGTTGATTGAGTTTTAAATATCCCAAACCCACATTTAACAGCGATTGCAAATATTTTAAAATTTTCGGTTGGTCGACAAAAAATACCGCTGCTTCCGAAATTGTCATAGCATAAATATCGGCAATATTTTTCCCGTTGTATTTTATTTGTAAAACATTGTTTTTAAACTGCTTACCGTTACAAACACTGCAAACGGTTTCAACAGTGCCGAGCATCTGCATACCTATCTGTTCGTAACCTGCACCTTCGCACTTTTCGCATCGTCCGCCTTTGGTGTTAAACGAAAAATGTTTTTTCTCAAAACCATTCTGCTTTGCTTCGTCGAGCGATGCAAAAAGATTCCGCAATTCATCGGACAATCCCGTATAGGTTGCTGGATTACTTCGTGGGGTTTTGCCTATGGGGTTTTGGTCAATAATATGTATTTGTTCAATAAATTCATCGCCATGTATTGATTTAAAAGAGCCGTGATTCTCTTTGGCTTTATTCAGTTTCTTTAAAAAATACCGTGCAAGTGTTAAATCCACCAGCGACGATTTTCCCGCTCCCGATAGTCCTGTAACAACATTCAGCCCGTTTACAATAAATTTTACATCAATATTTTTCAGATTATTTGCCGATGCACCTTTTATTTCAATAAACTTTTTGTTTGAGATATCACCTTTTTTAAACTCCGTTTGCTTTTGCAAATATTGTTTAGTTATACTTTGGGGGATAACGGAATTAAAGAATTGTTGTGCATCTCCGTTAAAAATTATTTCTCCGCCGTTACTTCCTGCCTTTGGTCCTATGTCGATAACATGTTCGGCATTTTCCAGAATCTGCCTGTTGTGTTCAACAAGAATAACCGTATTACCGTTATTTTTCAAGTTATAAATAACATCAAGCAAATTAGCTGTCTCTTCGGGATGCAGTCCCACCGACGGCTCATCAAACACATAAAGAATACCACGCATTCCCGAAGTAACAATTTTAGCAAGTCGCAATCTTTGAGTTTCTCCTCCTGACAAACTTTCGGAAGAACGATTTAAGGTTAGAAATCCCAACCCGAGTTTTTGAATTATTTCGGCGGTTTTTATTATTTGCGTTATTATCTTTTTCTCTACCTCATCGGCATTATTATTAATAATATTATGAAAGAACAGTAGTAATTCATCAATGGTAAAATTTGAAAGTTGAGCAATATTTTTATTGTGATATATTACCGATAAAGCATTGTTATTCAGTCTATTTCCATTACAAACGGAACAAGTATGAGTTCGAGCAAAACGCAAAACATTTTCATTACGGTCACGATTAAGAATCTCCTCCATAACGGGAATAATGCCTTTGTAGTAGCCTTCTTCACGGGGCTTTGCAGTTATTCCGCTCCATTTCATCCGCGATTCGAGGGTATGTTTGCCGAAAGGCACTTTAATTTTTTCACTTCCGTAAAGGATAACATTTTTTTGATAATCGGTAAGTTCATTCCACGGAATATCAATTGAAAAACCCTCGGCATTGCAAACGCTGTTCAGCACATCGAGCGTAACTTGCGAATACACAATATATCCACTTGGTGTGGTCATCACAAAACATCCTTGCCTGATGGTTTTATTTGCATCGGCAATAAGCAGTTGCGGGTCAATACGGTCTTCAACTCCCAAACCCTTACACGCAGGACATTGTCCTTTCGGCGAGTTGTAAGAAAATAGACTGCGGGTAATTTTTATATTCTTTCCGGTTTTACCCTTTCGGGAAAACAGCAGACGCAATAAATCATAAATTTCGGTTAAAGTGCCAACGGTAGAGCGAGGTGAATTTACAATGCTTTTTTGCTGTAAAGCAATTCCCGGCAAAAGTCCGGTAATATTTTCCACATCGGGACGACTCAGACGACTGAGGAATTGTCCGGCATTAGCCGAAAAAGACTCGATATAACGACGGCGAGCTTCGTTAAAAATCACATCGTAAACAAGAGTTGATTTTCCCGACCCTGAAACACCCGTAACCACAATTAATTTATTGTGAGGAATATTTAATGAAACCGTTTTAAGGTTATTTTCGTTACAGTTATGTATTTTAATCATAATATTTTATCAAAAATATTGTGCTAATGTAAATTGATTAAATGAAAATTAAAAAGTATTTAAAAAATTTATTATATTTAACAATAATTTTATTGTATATGTAAGTTAATACTACTTATGCACAAAAAAGTTATTTTTGTAAAATAAAAAATAAACAGCTTAAACTTGATAAAATTCAACACTTTGAATAAATTAATAACTAATATTTTATATAGTAATTCAAAATATTTTTCTC
>CAYRJP010000183.1:0-1559 GCA_964424425.1 uncultured Bacteroidales bacterium
CCGTTTTTGTTTGGTGCAACCAGTAAATATGTTACGGTAACAGCAGTCATAAATGTAGCAGGCAATGAAAGCAACCAATGAAATTTAGCTTGTTTTTTAAGATACATGGCGGCAGTCCAAAGCATTATTACCGATAAAAGTTGATTAAATAATCCTAGAAATTTCCAAATTGTAGAAAAGTCTATTTGTGTCAACACATATCCCACAACAAAAAGCGGAATACTTACCCAAAGCCGTTTTGATATTGTTGCTTGTTTTACTTTAAGAGCATCGGCAATTATCAGGCGGGCACTTCTGAAAGCTGTATCGCCTGTGGTAATGGGTGCTGCAATTACTCCGATAATTGTAATAAAAGTTCCGACTATTCCAAACCATGTTTGACTTATCTCTTTTACTATCCAAGCAGGATTTTTCCCCGACATTACTATTTCGTTAAGTCCCTGAGTATCTTTAAAAAAGTTCATGGCGGCAGTTGCCCAAATAATAGCAACAATACCTTCGGTTACCATTGCTCCGTAAAAAACATAACGCCCTTGACTCTCTTTTGTCATACACCTTGCCATCATTGGCGATTGTGTAGAATGAAACCCCGAAATTGCACCGCACGATATTACTATAAAAATCATGGGATAGAGCAAATTTTGCTTTGGATTACTATGTAAATTCCGTAAATCGGCAAACGACAGTTCATTTAAATGAAATGTTCCGGTAAAACCGTTTATAAGCATATAACCACCAATAAACAAAGCCATAAGAATAAGTGCAACACCAAAAAAAGGATATATTTTCCCGATAATTTTATTGATAGGCAATAACGTGGCAATAAGGTAATAGGCAAAAATTATATAGAGCCAAACTTTAAAATCAATTCCCGTATAAGAGTTCAGCAAATCGGCAGGCCCGTTTACAAATGCCACACCAACCATTATCAACAGCAGCAGAGTAAAAATACGCAATGTTTGCCTGAAACCGTTTCCGAGATATTTCCCCACAAGTTCGGGTAAACTTGCTCCGTTATTTCGCACTGACAACATTCCCGAAAAATAGTCGTGAACCGCACCCATAAAAATATTACCCACAACAATCCACACATAAGCCATTGTCCCGTACATTGCTCCGAGTATTGCTCCGAAAATAGGACCGAGTCCCGCAATATTTAAAAACTGAATTGTGTACATTCTCCACGGTTTCATGGGAATATAATCAACTCCGTCAGCCATACGTATTGCCGGAGTTTCTATCTTATTATCGGCACCAAAAAATCGTTCGATAAATTTTCCGTAAAAAATAAACCCGATAATTAATGCTGCTATTGATAAAATAAAAGTAATCATAACTTATATAAAGTTACATTAAACATTGAATCTAAAATGCATAATATCACCGTCTTGCACCACATATTCTTTACCTTCGATTGCTATTTTTCCTGCATCGCGACAAGCCGATTCAGAACCCAAAGTAATGTAATCGTCGTATTTTATAACTTCGGCACGAATAAATCCTTTTTCAAAATCGGTATGAATAATGCCTGCACATTGCGGAGCTTTCATTCCTCTGCG